>NZ_JACHIG010000003.1:300000-550676 GCF_014203095.1 Prosthecobacter vanneervenii
GCCAGTGGTAATGCGGGACGACATTGCTGAGGGGGATGTCGTAGGCGCGCATGAGGTAAGCGGCGAGGCGGGCGGTGCGGTCGATGGTGAGAGCGATGTCGTTGCCGTTGTGTTCGCACATCTCGATGCCGATGCTGTAGTTGTTTCCGACGCCGTCGAAGTCAGCGTGCTCTCCCTGCTCACGGCAGGGGAGGTGCTGGATGGCTACATCGTCCTGGACGGTGAAGTGCCAGGTGAGGAAGCCGATGCGGTTGCCACCTTTGCGCTTGGGGGCGCGGAGCGCGCCACGCTTGAGCGCGAGGGCGTGCTGGTAGGCATTGCCGGTGTAGTTTTGAGTACTGTGGATGGTGATGTAGCGCGGCTTCATGGGCCGGTAGTAGCGGCGGCCCACGGTGCCAGCGGGGATGATGTCGAGCTTGACGTGTGTCTCGGCGAGCAGCTGGTCTGGAGTCAGCACGCCATGAGGCACGGGGGCGAATCGCGACTCCCAGCGCGCGACGCGCGAGCCGTCATATGTGGCGCAGGCAACGACGATGCAAGCGAGGGCCAGTGGAAGGAGAAGTGCGACGTATCTGCGCATGAGACTTTGTAGTGGGCCGAAGCTCAAAATTCAACGCGCATGTTGAAGCAACCCGGAATTTAAAAGGCTGAAAGTTCAGCCACTGAAGCCGAGATCCGTGAAAGAATCTGACTCCCTGCGGCGGCATGAATCGTGTGAATTCGGGATTGTCATCCCGCCGCACGTCATTCAACATCCGCGCTTCATGAGCACCCCGTCCATTCCCGATTCCACCGCTCCCTGGTACAAGCAGCTGACCGGCTACCACTGGTTTGTCCTGATTGTGGCCTCAGCCGCATGGTTCTTTGACTGCCTGGACCAGCGCCTGTTCTCACTGGCCCGTGTTCCCGCGCTGGTGGAGCTGATGAAGCTGCCGCCGACGAATCCTGATCTGCAGGCCTTTGGCAAGGTGGTCACGGCCTGCTTTCTGATCGGCTGGGGTGTGGGGGGACTGATCTTTGGAGCGCTGGGAGACAAGTATGGACGCGCCCGGATGCTGACGCTGACGATTCTGATCTACTCCGCCTTCACCGGCCTGAGCTACTTCAGCAAGACCAAGCTCGACTTCACCATCTTCCGCTTCCTGACGGGGATCGGCGTGGGTGGTGTTTTTGGCCTGGCGGTGGCCTTGATCGCTGAAACGGTGCCCAATGGTGCACGCACGCAGTGCCTGGGGCTGCTGCAAATCCTGTCCACGATCGGCAACATCACGGCCGGCTTTGCCAAGATCGGCATCGACTCCCTGGAAGCGAGCCACACCATCACCGCCGGGTCCGGCTGGCGCTGGATGTTCCTGATCGGAGCGGCACCTGCGCTGATGATCATCTTCACCCGCGGCTACCTGAAAGAGCCTGCCTCCTGGCAGCACCTGAAGGACACGAATCAACTGCCCAAGGGCAGCATTCTGGCCCCATATGCGAGCCTGCTGGCCAGCGCGCGGTGGCGCAAGAACCTGCTCGTGGGCGCGGTGATCGCGAGCACGGGCGTGGTGGGACTCTGGGCCATCGGCGAGTATGCGGTGGACCTGCAGAAGGTGGCCTTTAAGCAGTACTTTGAAAAGGCGGGAACGGCCCCTGACAAGATCGCGGCGGAAGTGAACAACGCGATCTCCGTGGCGTATCTCTGGAACATGATGGGTGCGGCGGTGGGGATGACGCTTTTCACGAACGTGGCCAAGCTGGGGCGCCGACTGGCCTTCTTCCTGGGATTCAGCGCCGCGCTGACCGCGACCTTCCTGGTTTACTGGAAGATGAGCGATCCGATCTCCGCCCGCTGGATGATGTTCCTGATGGGCACGGCGCAGCTGAGCGTGTTTGCCGGTTTTGCCATCTACCTGCCTGAGCTCTTCCCGAGCAAGCTGCGCAGCACGGGCACGAGCTTCTGCTACAACCTGGGCCGCTTTGCCGCTGCTGGTGGCAGCTTCTTCTCCGCGACGCTGACTTCGGGAGTCTATGGCAAATTTGCTGCCCAGGACCCTGCGCTGCCTCTGCGCTACGCAGCCATGACGATGTGCGTGATCTTCCTGCTGGGCATTTTCATCCTGCCATTTGCACCTGAAACCAAGGGCAAACCGTTGCCTGAGGACGACTGAAATGACCGCTGCCGAACTCAAGACCACCACGCAGGCTGCAGCGGAGGCGATTTCGCCGGAGGCGCTGGCGCTGTGGCATGCCAAGCAGGGTAACTGGGATGCCGCGCACAACATCGCGCAGGACATTCATACGAAGATGGGCTCGTGGATTCATGCGCTGCTGCATGTGATCGAAGGGGACCAATGGAATGCGGACTACTGGTTTGCGAAAGCCGGGAAGCCCTCTCACGGACCGAAGGAGATTGACAAACTTTGGGACGAAATCGCCGGTGTTGTGCTATCTTGACGGCCAGGCAGTGAATACCAACAACGACCCCGCCAAACCCCTCCAGCGTTTCGAAGACCTGCGCGGCATCCTGCGCTATGTGCCGCAGTTCAGGCAGCGTGTCTTCGTGATCGCCTTTGACGGTGCGCTGATGACGCAGCCGGGATTTGCGAGCCTGCTGCAGGACGTGGCGGTGCTGCAGTCCCTGAACATCGAGGTGGTGCTGGTGTTTGGTGCACGGGCGCAGATCCGGACGCTGGCGGAGAAACGGGGCGTGCCCCTGAGCAATGACGACGGCATGGGCCGCACGGATGCCGCCGGACTGGAAATAGCCAAAGAAGCCGTGATGCGGCAGTGCAGCGACCTGATGGCCGACCTGACCGCGCTGGAAATGCCGGTGGCGATTTCCAATGCGCTGGCGGTGCATCCTGCGGGAGTGATCGACGGCATCGACCTGGAGTACACGGGCCGCATTGAGCGCGTGGATGAGGAGTCTCTGCGTGCGCTGCTGAAGGCGGACATCATCCCAATCGTGCCGCCGCTGGGCTATGACGGACGCGGTGCCACGCTGCGGCTGAACTCCGACGCGGTGGCGGTGGAAGTGGCGATAGCGCTGAAGGCGGCGAAGGTGATCTTTGTGGCGGAGTCCGGCATCACGGCGACGGATGGCACGCGGCTGGAGCAGCTCTCTGTGGCGGAGGCCCGTGAGATCCACAAGCGCAAGGAGGCAAGGCATGACGTGAGCATGCTCTCGAAGCTGAAGTATGCCGCCCTGGCCTGCCAGGAAGGCGTGCCGCGTGTGCACATCGTGGATGGCACGCAGGACGAGGCGCTGCTGGCGGAACTCTTCTCCAATGAAGGCGTGGGCACGATGATCCATGCCGACGACTACCAACAGATCCGGAAGGCACGTGCCTCGGATGTGCCTGCGCTGCTCTCGATGATGCAGCAGAGCGTGGACGATGCGGCGCTGGTGCCGAGAAGCCGCGATGAGATCCAGTCCCGGATCAAAGACTTCTTTGTGTTTGAGCTCGACGGCAATCCGGTCGGCTCTGTGGCGGTGCATACCTACGAGGAGGATGGCCGAAAGATCGCGGAGCTGGCGTGCCTGTTTGTGCGGCGGTCACACAAGAACAAGAATCACGGGCGCAAGCTGGTGGCCTTTGCCGAGGAGCAGGCGCGGCAGAGAGGGTGCGAGGTGCTCTTTGCGCTGAGCACCCAGGCGTTCCGCTTCTTTGAGGAAAAGATGGGCTACACCGTGTCCGGACCTGATGCACTGCCGCTGAGCCGGCGTGAGAAGTATGACAAGAGCGGGCGGAACTCGAAGGTGCTGGTGAAGGCGCTGAAGTAGTGCGGGTTTCAGACCTGGTCTGAATACCTTGTTGAAAACGCTGGGCGATGTGGATGCGTGAGGGATCGGGACGATCCCCCTCCTCCAGAGCGCTGGGTGGAACGAAATCCCCCTTCTTCGTGAGCTGATCTCTAATCGACGCGCTGCGCCTGGGAATAGGCGAGGGCGTTTTCGGTGATGGCGATGGCTTTATCTTGAAGCTTTTCGCCGATGTAGCGCTGCTGGAATTCGACGCGGCATTTGAGGCTGCCCTGGGCAAAAACCACCCAGAACTCGGTGGATTTGATGCGCTTTGAGGCGCTGGTGGCGTCTGCCCAGGCATAAAGCGCGGAGCCGCTGCGCGACACCTGATGCACGCCCTGAGCGGTGAGTGTGACTGAGTAGCCCTGAGACTGCCAGCCCAACCAGCCAAGAGCCGCGCCAAGCACCAGAAGGAAGCCGCCGAGGGCAAGGCTAGGGGCGATGACCTTGATGCGGCCGAAGAATCCAGCATTGCCGAACTCCATGGCGAAGAATTTGGTGCGTGCGTACATGGTTTTTACCAAGACCCATGCTGCGATAAGCAGCAGCGGCCCGCCGATCAGGAGCGGGTAGGTGTACTGGTAGCCGACCATGAGCTTGATGCCATTGCCGACATCAACGCCCTTGGTGAGATAGGGCGAAAAATCCACCGCATGGGGGAGATCGAGAAGAAAGGACAGCGGATTCATGAAATCGAGGTGATGCGATTAAACTCGTCCGCCGCCCTTCAGGTCAAGCCCTGCTTCAGTGACTTGTTTGTTGCCGGATGAAGTCCTGGACTGTCGCGACGTCCGCGGCCATGGGCCAAGTCTTGAGGGGCTTTGACTTCAGGGCCTCAAGGGTGGGGTGAGTGGGCTCGGTACCGGTGGCCTGCTGCACGACGTCCGGGAACTTGGCCGGGCTGGCGGTGGCGAGGACGACGCTGACGCGATCCTGAGCCATGTCGGTGAAGGCGCAGGCGGTGTGGGGATCGAGCACGTAGTGCCAGTCCTTCCACATCTGAGCAATGACGCGGACGATCTGCTCGTCGTCCATGCGAGTGGAGCGGAGGGAGGTCTGCGGGAGCTGGATGCTGAAGGGGGCACCAGATTTGATCTGGGACATGACCTCGCGCACGCGAGCGGAGTCCTGGCCGAGGATGTAGTAGAGGAAGCGCTCGAAATTGGACGCGGCCTGGATGTCCATGCTGGGGGCGTGGCTGGGGTGCACGTCGGTCTGGCGGTATTCGCCATTGGAGAAGAAGCGATGCAGGATGTCGTTTTGATTGGTGGCCACGCGGAAGCTGCCAGCGGGCATGCCCATCTGCTGTGCAAGCCATCCGGCGAGGACGTTGCCAAAATTGCCAGTGGGCACGACATACTCGGCTGTAGCGCGAGCTTCTTCGGGCAGTCTGAGGCAGGCCCAGATGTAGTAAACGCACTGTGCGAGCACGCGGGCGATGTTGATGGAATTGACGGCAGAGAGATTGACCGAGTTTGCGAAGGCGGTGTCGCCAAAGGCGTCCTTCACCACGCGCTGGGCGTCGTCGAAGGTGCCGGGCACGGGGATGGCGAAGACATTCTCGGCGCCGGTGCAGGCCATCTGACGCTCCTGCAGGGGAGCGACGCGGCCGTTTGGATAGAGAATGAAGATGGTGATGCCCTCGCGACCGAGGCAGCCGTGGATGGCGGCGGAGCCGGTATCCCCCGAAGTGGCACCGAGCACGGAGAGGCGCTTGCCGCTGTGCGCGACCTGGCGCTTGTAGAGCAGGCCGAGAAGCTGCAGGGCGAAGTCTTTGAAGGCGAGGGTGGGGCCGTGGAAGAGCTCGAGGATGTAGGTCTTGTCGGTGATCTTTTTCAGCGGGGCGACGTCCGGCGAATCAAAGCGGCGATAGGCCTCGGCGGTGAGCTGGTGCCACTCCTCGGTGCTGATCTCGGGAGCGAAGAGGGTGAAGAACTCGGCCGCGAGCTGGGGGTAGGTGAGCTTTGACCACGCAGGCAGCTTGTCGGCGATGGAGGGAAGCTTTTCAGGCAGGAAGAGGCCGCCATCGGGAGCTAGACCAGCTTCAACGGCTTCAGAGAAAGTGTGCGGCTTCGTCTGGCCGCGGGTGGAGAGGTAGTGCATGCGAATCGAGGGGGGGATGCATTGTTGCGTGGGATTTGGGAGGACTCAACGAGTCTCTTGAAGGCCCTGCCCAGTCCGCTTCTGATGCCCCTCACTTCCCCCGAGGGATGAAGATATCCACCTGCTGGCCGACGTAAAGGGCCTGGTCTTTGGGTTTTTCGAGCTTGTAGATGACCTGGAGGACGCGGGTGTCCACGCGCTCGGTGCTGGCGCCGGTGAGGGAGACTTTGGGGATGACGTAGGGCTCAATGCGGACGAACTGGGCTTTGAACTTGCGGGTGGAGTCGCTCTTGAGGGAGAAGGTGGCGTCTTTGCCGGGGGCGACCTCCATGGCGTTTTGCTCGTCGACGTCTGCGCGGACATGAAGGGTGGAGATCTCTCCGAGGACGAGGACGGGCTGTTTGTTGGAGGGGGAGGCGTATTCGCCGGCGCGGATGTTGACCTGGAGGATGGTGCCGGCACGGGGGGCCTTGACGGTGAGGCGCTCGATGAGCAACTCGGTCTGCTGGACCTCGGCCTTGGCAGAGGCCAGCTGGGCCTCGGCGGCCTGGAGCTGGGCCTTGGCGACGAGGACGTCGTTGGTGCGGTTGCGGAGATCATCCTGGCTGATGGCGCGCATGTCGGTGACGGACTTCATGCGGTCGAGCATGTCCTGGACTTTGGCGAGCTGGGCACGGGCGACGACGAGATTGGCCTCTGCGATGGCGATGGCGGCCTGCTGCTTGAGAAGGGAGGCTCGGAGCTCGCGATCATCGAGGATGAGGAGGGGATCGCCTTCCTTGACGGTCTGATTGACGGCCACTTTGACGGCCTCCACCAGACCGGGGATGGGCACTCCGATGGCGACGTTTTCGTCCTTGGCCTCCAGGATGCCGGTGGCGGCGATGTCATCGGCAGTCTGCTTCATGGGCGGCACGACGGGAGGCGGGGGCATGGCGGTCTCCTGGCTGCGGATGGTCTGCAGCACGATCCCCATGGCGATCACGCCCGCGATGGCGAGAAGGTAGGTGGAGTAGCGGATGGCGGAGGAGACGAGATTCATGAGCGGAGATAATGCAGCGAGAGCCAGATAGCGAATGACGGGTGAGAATACGCTCGACGAGGCGACCCAGAAAGCGTCAAATTTGCGGGATGAAACAGGAACCAGGAATCGCATTGCAAGTCATCCGCCAGGGAGGTGAGGTGGTGGTGATCCTGCTGGTGGCGTTGGGGCTGCAAATGCTGTGGGGTGCGCATTGGCTGACGGGCCACGCATTCTGCCTGGCTGTAGTGGCGGTGGCGCTGGCCAAGACGGTGTTTTTCTTTGTGGAAAACCTGCAGCAGATCCTGCTGGCGGTGCAGGACAACGTGCCCTACCACCGGGTGCTGGGACTGATGGGGGTGAACATGGCGCAGATCACGCTCTCTTATGCGCTGGATTTCTGGTGCCTGGAGACGGCGGAGGCGGAGAGCTTCAGCGCGATCAATGCGGCGTGGAGCCAGGGGGAGCAGCTGTTTGAGTTTTTCTTTTTCAGCGTGCTGAATTTTTCCTTCTTCGGCTTTGGGGATGTGACGCCGCAGACGATCCCGGCCAAGCTGGTGACGATGATGGAGGTGGTGCTGGCCTTCTTCACAGTGATCTTTCTGCTCTCGGACTTTGTGAGCCTGAAGGACTCCCTGCGCATCCGCGGGCGGGATGAGAAATGATCCGCATCTTGCGCAGGCGTGCGGGCGCTCTACGCTGGGCGGATGGAGAGACCCGCCGCCATCGCCCAGATCCGTGAAGCCTGCAAAAACATCGCGCTGCAGTTCATGAAAATTCATCCCGCCGTGCCAGGACTGGCGGATGAGGAGACGCAGAAGGAATGCCTGCGCAGCGTGCATGAAATGACGGTGCTGCTGGAGACGATTAAGAAGAAGATCGGGCGCCTGGAGCGCACCGATGACAGCACCCTGCTCTGACATTTGGCTTACTTGCCCGTCCTCCTGATCCACACGACCCTTCCTGCCATGAAACACGCCACGCTCTGTCTTCTCCTGCTCGCGACCAGCCTGCAGGCCGAAGTAAAACTGCCTGCCCTTTTTTCGGATGGCATGGTGCTGCAACAGACCCAGCTGGTGCGCATCTGGGGTACTGCTGATGTGGGCGAGGATGTGAAAGTGTCCTTTGGTGACCAGACGCACAGCTCTCTCACGGATCCGTCAGGCAAGTGGTCGATCACGCTGAATCCGATGAATGCGAACGCCCAGCCCGCCGACCTGGTGGTGGCGGGGAAAAATACGGTGACAGTCAAGAACGTGCTGGTGGGCGAGGTGTGGATCTGCTCCGGGCAGTCGAACATGCAGTGGACGGTGCAGCAGGCTGGCAAGGCGCAGGAGGAGATCGCCGCGGCAAATTTTCCGCAGATCCGCATGTTTAATGTAGAGCGGCGGCCGAGCCTGACGCCGGAGAGCGACTGCAAGGGAGCGTGGAAAGAGGCCAACAGTACAAATGTGGGAGAATTTTCCGCCGTGGGGTATTTCTTTGGCCGTCATCTGCACCAGGTGCTGAAGGTGCCGGTGGGGCTGATCAACACCTCGTGGGGTGGCACACGCATCGAAGCCTGGACCAGCGGTGAGGCACTGCAAGAACGCCCGTGTGCGGCCGAGATGCTGGCGGACTGGAAGGATGCCGCTGCGAAGTGGGACGGGCCGAAGGAGCAGGCAGCTTTTGATCAACGCAAAGCTGAGTGGCAGACGCTGGTGCAGAAGATCGATGCCGAAAATGCCAAGCTGCCAGCGGACAAAAAGAAGCCGCGCCCCCCTGCCCCGCGCCCGCCGGATGATCCGAACAAGACCCAGCACCGCCCCAGCGTGCTCTTCAATGGCATGGTGGCTCCGCTGATCCCCTACGCGGTGAAGGGTGCGATCTGGTACCAGGGAGAGTCGAATCAGAAGCGCGCCTTCCAGTATCAAGAGCTGCTGCCAACAATGATCAATGACTGGCGCAAGCAATGGGTGGACGCCTTCTCCTTCTACATCGTGCAGCTGGCGAATTTTGGAAACGGCAAGCCTGTAGCCACGGACCCTGGGGTGCCGGACACCTGGGCGGAACTGCAGGAGGCGCAAACGCTGACGGCGCAGACGCTGGACAAGTGCGGGATCGCCATCATCAACGACATCGGCGAGCAAAATGACATTCATCCGAAGAACAAACAAGAGGTGGGACGCCGCCTGGCGCTGTGGGCACTGGCGAAGGACTATGGCAAGTCGGGCGCGGAATACTGCGGTCCGCTTTACCTTTCCTCCGTGGTGCAGGGAGACAAAGTGCGCGTGCAGTTTACGCACACGGGCTCGGGCCTGAAGACCCGCGATGGCGGGGAGCCGAAGAGCTTTCAGATCAGCGGAGCGGATCAGAAATGGGTGTGGGCCAAGGCCAAGATCGAAGGCAATGAGGTCGTGGTATGGAGTGAGAGCGTGCCGCAGCCGGTGGGTGTGCGCTACGCGTGGGCGAGCTGGCCGGAGGGTGCCAATCTCATGAATGCAGAAGGACTGCCTGCCTCGTGCTTCCGCACGGATGACTTTCTGCCGTCCACGCTTGGCGTGGTGTCTCCCTTCAAGGAGAATGCGCCGGCGAAGTCCGCACCTGCCAAACCGTGACCAACACCGACTGGCGTGCATCTTTTTCTCTCTGATCCTGATACGGTCCCCTTTCTAGCGGACGAGCTGCGCCGCGCCGCGCCGGATGCGGTGCAGCATGAGATGGCGGGGCTGGGTCTTGCGGCTGAGCTGCCGCTGGAAGGACTGCTGCTGGCATTTGCACGGCAGACGCTGCCGGATGCGAGCGAGGTGACTGCGGCCTCGATCAACGGATGGGCGGACCGGATCATTGATGCAGTGGCGGGCGTGTTTCCCGATGACCAGCCGTGGCGGCTGCACCTGTGGCCGCAGTATGGGGAGGGCAAGGCAGGGCTGCACCGCTGTGAGCTGATCCGCGCAGCGCTGGTGGAACGGCTGAAGAAGAAGCGGCGGCATCTGCTGCGCGCCATGATTGATACGGATGAAGTGTTTGATGCGCAGACATCGCTGGTGCAGTGCCTTTTGACCGGGCCAGAGGCGGGATGGATTTCTGCCGTGGCGGCACCGCGAGCGCATGCGCTGCGCTGTTTGATCTCAAGCTTTCCACGTGGCGAGGTGCCGCTGGCGGATGACAAGAGCGCGCCATCGCGCGCCTTTACGAAGCTGGTGGAGTCTGAGCAGCGGCTGGGGCGTAGGATCGAGCGCGGGCAGACGTGCGTGGACCTGGGTGCGTCTCCGGGGAGCTGGAGCTATGTGGGCATCCAGCGTGGAGCGCGTGTGATCGCGATCGACCGGTCGGAGTTGCGTGAGGATCTGATGCGAAATCCGAGGCTGCAATTTGAAACGGCTGATGCCTTCAAGTACAAGCCGCCGCAGACCGTGGACTGGCTGGTGTGTGACGTGATCGCCGCACCTCAGAGGAGCATCGACCTGCTGCTGGAGTGGCTGAGGGAGAAGCGGATGCGGCAGTTTGTGGTGACGATCAAGTTCAAGGGACAGGATGAGTACGCGCTGCTGGACATTCTGAAGCGCGAGGCTCCGGCGCTGTGCGCGGAGTTTCACCTGACGCGGCTGTGCGCGAACAAGAACGAGGTGTGCGCGTTTGGGGTGGCGTGAGGGGGGAGAAAACTTTCCCTTCTGGTTTTTGTCTCTGCAGGGCGAGGAGGAAGCGGTGCTGAAGCACCGCAGTCCGGGGACGCTGACGCGGGATGTGAGTGGAGTGACAACCTCGATTACAGCAGTGCCTCGTGGGCGCGGCCGTCTTTGGCCTCGAAGTAGAGGATGAAGGACTGGTTGACCACGGAGAAGCCGCCAGGAGTGGGGTAGTCGCCGGTGAAGTACCAGTCGCCGTATTCGGCGCCGAGGGCGGAGTGGAGGTCCGGGATGGTCTGGTAGATGACCTCGACGGTACCATGCCACGGAGTATCCTCGGGGCTGATCATCTGGGCGATGCGGGCGGAGATTTCCTCGTCGGTGAAGGGCGCGTAGATGGCCTTCACGGCATTGCGCATCTCCTCCTTGGGTTTGCGAAGCTCCTCCTTACAGGCGAGGTAGGTCTCGCGAACAATGTGCGCCATGCCTCGCTCCCGCAGGAGTGAGACAGCGGCCTGGAAGGCGATGAATTTGCCGAGCTCGGCCATGTCGATGCCGTAGCAATCGGGGTAGCGAATCTGCGGAGCGGTGGAGCAGACGATGATGCGCTTGGGATTGGTGCGGGCGAGGATGCGCAGGAGGCTCTTTTTGAGCGTGGTGCCGCGGACGATGGAGTCGTCGATGACGACGAGATTGTCCTTGGACGTGACGACGCCGTAGGTGATGTCGTAGCTGCCGGAGACGAGCGCATCGCGTCCCGTTTCCTGGGCGATGAAGGTGCGCATCTTGATATCCTTGAGCGCGATTTTTTCTCCGCGCGGCCAGTTGCGCAGAACGAGGTCGTCGAGCTTGGCCTCGTCGAATTCGCCACGCTTGAGCATGTCCATGAGCGCCTCCTTGACGACGACGCGGCGACTTTTGCGCAGGCCATCGAGGAAGCCGAAGTAGGCGGTCTCGGCGGTGTTGGGGATGAAGCTGAGCACGGTGTGCTCAAAGTCATTGTCGATGGCTTTGACCACCTGCGGAACGAGCTGCTCTCCGAGCGCCTTGCGCTGATGGTAGATGGCGGAGTCGTTGCCACGGGAGAAGTAGATGCACTCAAAGGAGCAGGGCTTGAAGTCGCGCGGCTCAGTGAATTTTTCAATGGTCATGCCACCAGCCGCCTTGATCACAGCCACGTGGGCCGGAGGGAGCTCATGGATGTCCTCCTCGGAGACGCCAAAGACGGACATGAGGGCAACGCGCTCGGAAGCGATGGCAAAGATTTCGTCGTTCTCGTAGTAGTGGCAGGGGCGGATGCCACTGGGATCGCGCATGGCGAAGAGGTCGCCATTGCCGATGACGCCGACGATGCTGTAGCCGCCGTCCCAACGCTTGGCAGATTCCTTGACCACGGAAGTCACATCGAGGCGCTCGCTGATGTGGTGGGGGATGTCCACACCGGGGATGCCGGAGTCGCGCAGCTCATGGTAGAGCTGGGTGTGGGCCTCATCGAGCTGGAAGCCGATCTCTTCAAGAACGCTCTGAGTGTCTGTACCGAAGACGGGGTGCTGCCCGCGCTTCATCATGATCTCATTGAGTTCGCGGGTGTTGGTGAGGTTGAAATTGCCCATCACCATCAGTGTTCGCGTGGGCCAGGTGGTGCGGCGCATGTAGGGATGGAGGGCGCCTTTGCCGAAGTCGCCACTGGTACCGTAGCGGAGGTGGCCGATGTAGATCTCCCCGGCCATCTCGAATTCGCGTTTAATGGCCTCCGGATCGTCCTCGAAAGAGACGAATTCCTTGCCTTCCTGGTCGCGCTCGTCCTTGCGCTGCTTGTCGATGCGGCGGGCGATGCGCTTGAACTCCTTGCGCTCGTCATCAAAGACCTGGCCGATGCGCTCGACGCTCTCGGTGCTGCGCATGCGGAACATGTAGGGGAGGCCGGGGGGCATGTCGAGCTTGCAGCAGCCGATGCCCATGCCGTCCTGACCACGGTTGCGCTGCTTTGTCATGATGGCCTGGAGGGCATCGAAGCCGTAGAGGGCGTTGCCGTATTTTTGATAGAAGTAGCCCAGCGGCTTTTTCAGCCGCACCACCGCTATTCCGCACTCATGACTGATTGGGTCGCTCATCGTTAAGGAGCGCCTATCTTTGCCATGTGGCGTGAGGAGTGCAAGACGTGGAAAAAGTTTCTGTGAGAGGTGTCTGGACTGACTTTCAACACGTAATTTAGCTTCTTGCGTTCAAACGAACCGCTGGCAGTGGCTCGCGCCTCAAGGGCAGCCCCTCACTTAATTGCGATTAATACTTAATGGTGTCGCTTTAAGATCTTCCTAGCATTGGGTGATTGCGATCAAAGGACAAAAAGTCGAACCCCAAGCCATCTGAGCATTTATTTTAGTCACTCAACGAATCTGTTTCGAGCAGACCAGGCAGCCGGGCTGTCAGGATGGCATGCTCCATGCAGCTGGCACCCTTAACCCCCATGAAAACTCCCCCCACCGCACTTTTCTGGCTGCCCGTGCTGACGCTGGCGGCCCTGCTGGCCCAACCGTCGATTTATGCGGCCATTCCAGAAATAGGCAGCACGCTGCCGGTGCCCGAGCAGCCGGAAATCCCCCCGCCGCAGATCCCTGAGGAGCCGCTGGGTGGCATCCTGCTGAGGAAGCTGGCGTTTGATCGTGAATTTGACTCGCCGGTGGCGCTGGCCTCCGTGCCGGATGCAAGCGGGGAGCAGGTGATCGCGATGCAGCGCGGGGAATTTTGCGCGGTGCGGCTGGACGGCAGCGGGCAGTGGCGACCGTTTCTCGACTTTCGGGAAAAGATGAAGGGGGTGGTGCTCTTTGAAGAAGGGGTGCATGGCATCGCCTTTCATCCGCGCTTCGCTGAAAACCGGCTTTTCTACCTGAGCTATTCGCAGAACAATCCGCGCCGGACGGTTATCAGTGAGATGAGAGCCTCCAACGCCAAGGATTCCACGCCAGACGCGCTGCCGCACACGGAGCGCGTGCTGCTGGAGATCCCGCAGCCGCTGGCAGACCACTGGGGCGGCCACATCCTGTTTGGGCCGGATGGATGTCTCTACATCGCGCTGGGGGATGGAGGACTGCGGAACGATCCTTATCGACAGGCGCAGAACCCGTGGGGGCTGCATGGAAAGATCCTGCGGATCGATGTGGACGGGCGCAGTGGAGCGCTGCCGTATGCCATTCCAGCGGACAACCCCTTTACCCAGGTGCAGACGGTGAGGCAGGAGATCTATGCGCTCGGATTCCGGAATCCGTGGGGGCTTTCCTTTGATGCAAGGACCGGGCAGCTCTGGTGCGCGGATGTGGGGCAGGACCTGTGGGAGGAGATCAACCGCGTGGAAAGCGGCGCCAACTACGGATGGAGTGAACGGGACGGGCCGACGAAGAGCAGCTTTCACACTCACAGTTTCCTGCCTGAAACGAACACGACCGACCCTGTACATGCCTACACAAGAATGCGTGGCGAAGGCATCTGCATCGTGGGCGGGCTGCTGTACCGCGGGCAGAAGCTGCCGCAGCTCTATGGTGAGTTTGTGTTTGCTGACTGGGGCTATGGCACCGTCTGGGCCTTGGGGATGGATCCCACCAGCGGCCAAGCTGTGAAGCGCCATGTGGTGCACCGTAAAGAGCCCGAGCACAAATTTAACCCCACGCTGGTGACGGTGGATGTGGACGGGGAGCCAGTGCTGCTTTCTCAAGAAGGCTCGCTGTACCGGCTGGAAAAAGACGAGGACTGAGCGGAGCTTTGGTGCAAGACGGGGAGCATGGCCACGTTCAAGGCGGGCCATGAAGATCTGTCTTACCGCCCTGGTTGTCCTGCTGCTGAATGCGGCTTCGCTTGCTCAGTCCAAGCCCGATGTGCTGTTCATCGCGGTGGATGATCTGAACGACTGGACGAGCTACCTCGGCGGGCACCCACAGACGAAGACACCGAACATTGACCGGCTGGTGGCGCGAGGAACGGCGTTTACCAACTCGCACTGCGCCGCGCCTGCGTGCAATCCCTCGCGTGCGGCGCTGATGAGCGGGCTGAGGCCGTGGCAGACAGGGATCTACACCAACGGCGATCCTGCGCAGGGGGTGCTGAAGGATGTGAACACGATCAACCGGCACTTTCTGGCGAACGGCTACAACACACTGGGCGGCGGGAAGATCTACCACGGCTATGGCAGCGAGGGCCGCACCGACACCTGGACGGAATGGGCGGGGCTTTTTCCATCCATCCAAGAGCATGAGGAAAACCTGAACGGTCTCGACCGCGGTCATTTTGACTGGGGCCCGGTGAATGCCAAAACGGCCGAGATGGGCGACTACAAGGCCACCGACTGGGCGATCAACCATCTGAAAACAGCGCCGACGGACAAGCCGCTCTTCCTTGCGCTGGGATATATCAAACCGCACCTGCCATGGTATGTGCCGAAGGAGTACTATGACCGCTTTCCGCTGGCGGAGATCAAGCTGCCGGTGACGAAGGACGACGACCTCAAAGACATCCCCAAGGCAGGCGTGAAGATGGCTGGCCCGGAAGGCGACCATGCTGCGGTGATCAAAGGAGACCAGTGGAAGAAGGCGGTGCAGGCTTATCTGGCCACGATCTCATTTCTGGATGACCAGGTGGGCCGACTGCTGGACGGGCTGGATCAGAGCCCGCGCAAGGACAAGACCATCATCGTGTGGTGGACGGACCACGGCTGGAATCTGGGCGAGAAGCAGCACTGGCGGAAGTTTGCGCTGTGGGAAGAGACCACACGCACGTCCATGGCGATCGTGGCCCCTGGTGTGACCAAGCCGGGAAGCACCTGCAGCGCGCCAATCGACTACACCAACCTGTATCCCACACTGTGCCAATTGACCGGCCTGCCGGTGCCTGAACATGTGAAAGGAGCGAGCCTGATGCCTCTGCTGAAAGACCCGACTGCAAAGTGGGAAGGCGTGGCCGTGTGCACCCATGGCAAGGGGAACCATGCGGTGCGCGATGCGCGCTGGCGCTACATCCGCTATGCGGATGGAACAGAAGAACTGTACGACCATGACAAGGATCCTTATGAGTGGACCAATCTGGCGGGTGAGGTGGGCATGAGCGACATCAAGGCCCGTCTGGGGGCCGTGCTGCCGAAGGAGGAAGTGCCGGCTACCGCCCAGGAAAGCAAAAAGGAGAAAGGCGCAGGCAAAAAGGCCAAGAAGAAGAACAAGGCGAAATGATCTCTCCTACCCTTCCTGCTCCAGTTTGAACTTGAGGCCGTGCTTTTGTGCGGCCTGCATCCATTGAGCGACACTCCAGCCCTGCGGGCTGGGCTTTTTCTTGTCGAGCTCGATCGGCAGGAAATGAACCACGAGGGAGCCACTGGCCCTGTCCACCACCTCCAGCTTCAGGCATTTTTTCCATTCTGCGAAGAGGCTCTCCACCTTGGCTTCGTTTTTCGAGTAATCGGTGACGCTCAGCTTGAGCGTGGCGAGGTATGGCGTGCCATGCAGAGGATAGGCCTCGCGCACGGCCTGTGCGATCTGCTGCTCGGTGACGACAGCGGGGTCAAAGGTCACATTGGCGTAGCTGTCGAGGATTTGAGCCACATTGACATCTGTCACACCTTTTGTCTCCGTGATGGACTGCTGCACCATGTAAACGCAGCTGCCGCACTCCATGCCGGAGACATAGAACGTGCGAGTGACGGGCTCGGCAGCTTCAAGTGCGGAGAGGAGAAGGAAAAACGAGAGAAGGGAGCGCATGAGACAGAATCAAACCAGACCACGAATCGGTTCGCCACGTGAGAGGACATTAAGAAGCCCCTGAGGAAGGCCATCGGTGACGCGTGCTTCGCCGACATCCACAAGTGTGTGCATGATCGTGCTGATGAGGTCAGGGATGGTGACGGGCTGGGAGGCGGGCTCGCCACCGTTACGTGAGCTCTGGCCGATGACCTGGCCCATTTTGAGGCCGCCGCCATAGATCATGAGCGGGGCGAGGCCACCCCAATGGTCGCGACCGCCTTTGACATTGATCTTGGGAGAGCGGCCCATCTCGCCGCAGCAAACGAGCATGATCTTGTCCCTCAGACCACGAGACTCGATGTCTTCGATCAAGGCGGAGACAGCGTGATCAAACGGACGGCCGACATAGTCCATGCCGGTGCGGCAGGGTGCATTGTTATTATCCGCATGCATGTCCCAGACAAAGCTGGTGGTGACGGTGACAAAGCCGCAGCCGCGCTCGCAAAGGCGCCGGGCTAAGAGGAGCAACTTGCCGAGAGAGGCGGCGTTGTCGGCGTAATGGTCGCGATTGTTCCATTCGGTGCTGATGCGATCTTTTGGCAAAAGAGGAGCGGTGTCATAGCGAGCAATGAGGCGCGGGTCTTCCCTGGAAAGATCAAAGGCGTCTGAAACACCACGCCGGAGGACATCAAAGGCAAGTGACTGAAACTCTGACATGCCGCCCAGGGCGTGGCTGGCGTCCATGGTGCGTTTCCATTGGTCCAGAGAGGTCAGAAGCGCGCGGCGGTCGTCCAAGCGGCTCTGCGGCATGCTCAGTGTCATGTCTGCCTGAGCGCCACTGCCCGCACCGGGAACAAAGGGCTGGTAGGTGGAGCCAAGCTCTCCGCTGGAAGTGAAGTCGCCGAATGTTTTGATGACGGGCCTGGCTGCAGGTGCAACAGCCTGGGGAAAGAGCGCCACATTGGTCGGCATGGCGCTGCCCTGGCGGAGAGGCCCAGCCATGCGTGAGTAGAGAGAGCCCAAGTTTGCCTTGAGCGTGTCCTTGCCGACGATGGTCTTGATATCGTGAATGGCATCGCCGGTGACGAAGGAGCGGACGATGCTGAATTTATCCGCCAGTTTGGCCAGGCGCTGAAAGGTGCTGCCGAATGTCACGCCGGGCAGAGAGGTTTTGATCTCGCCCGTGACGCTGCGAATCTCGGAGGGTGCATCCATCTTGGGGTCAAAAGTCTCGAACTGAGACGGCCCGCCGTGCATGAAGAGGAAGATGACAGATTTGTCCTTGAGGAGAGATTTTTTCGAAGCCGCCAGAGACTTGAGCGCCATGAGATCTCCGAGCGCCATGCCGCCGAGCCCCAGCCCGCCGATGCGCAGGAAATCGCGCCGCTGCAGGCGCGAGGAACCCAGGCTGTGGTCGGAAAAGGTGAGCATGACCCGCTTTATACGGCGGCGGGAGCGCGCTCCTTCCGGATTGTGCTTGCCTCCTGCGGGGGTGTTCGGGATGGTCGCAGCATCATGCGCATCCATCGTTTCCTTCTTGCCCTCGGATTGCTGACCCTCGGAGCCGCCGCCGATTCAACTGAGTGCCTGCACTGCAACAAGCAGCTGATGCCACAGCCGCTGAAGCTCATCCCGGGAAGAAAGTATGCCAGGGACCGAAGAGCTGACATCCTGCATGTGAAACTGGATGTGACGCCGAATTTTGCCAAACGCACGGTGTCCGGCACAGCGACGCTGCGCTTCAAACCGATCGCGCTGCCGCTGGAGAAGCTGGAGCTGGATGCGGTGGACCTGAATGTGCACGCGATCACCGCGACGGGAGCTCAGGTGGCGGAGCATCAGATCACGGAGAACAAGCTGATCCTGACGTTTGCCAAGCCGATCGCGCCGGATGCGGAAGCGAGCGTGAGCATCACCTACGATGCGATGCCGAATCATGGCTTGTACTTCCGCACGCCGGAGATGGGCTACAAGAAAGAGGACACGCAGGTGTGGAGCCAGGGAGAGGCCGAAGAGCACCGCTTCTGGTTCCCCAGCCATGACTACCCCAACGAGCGCTTTACCAGCGAAGTGATCTGTCATGTGCCGAAAGGCATGCAGGTCATCTCCAACGGCACGCTGCAGAGCGAGAAGGATGAAGGAGAAGGAGAAGGACGTGTGGTGTTTCACTGGCTGCAAGACAAGCCGCATGTGAACTACCTGATCGCCCTGGCAGCGGGCTATTTCTACAAGCTGGAGGACAAGGCGGGGACGCTGCCGCTGGCGCTGCTGGTGCCGCCCTCCTACAAGGACCAGGCGGCCAACGCCTTTACGGACACGCGCAAGATCATTGAGTTTTACCAGAAGGAGACCGGCGTGCCATTTGCGTGGGACAAATACTACCAGGTGTACTGCCTGGACTTCATTGCCGGCGGGATGGAAAACACGAGCTGCACCTTTGAAGCAGCGGACCTGCTCTTCAACTCAGACACCGAGCAACTGCGCAGCCTGCATGAACTGGATGCGCATGAGACGGCGCATCAGTGGTTTGGCGATCTGGTGACCTGCCGAGACTGGGCGCACCTGTGGCTGAACGAGGGATTTGCCAGCTACTACACGATCCTCTACGAGGAGCAGAAGCTGGGTGCTGACGCGATGAAGTACGCGCTCTGGAAAGAGGCGCAGCAGGTGTTCCAAGCAAACGATACGCGGCCCATCGTGTGGCGTGACTATGACGACCCGATGCAGCAGTTTGACTCGCGCGCGTACCCGAAAGGCGCGTGGGTGCTGCACATGCTGCGCAGCCAGCTTGGACCAGACCTTTACCGGAAGTGCATCACAAAATATCTGGAGCGGCATCGCAGCAGCATCGTGCGCACGGAGGACCTGCAGGATGTTGTGGAGGAAGTCAGCGGACTGTCGTTTGACCAGTTCTTTGACCAGTGGCTGTTCCACGGGGGCGTGCCGGAGCTGAAGGTTGACTACTCATGGGATGCTGGAACCAAGCTGGCGAAGATCACCGTGAGGCAGACGCAGAAGCTGAGCGAGCAGGTGCGGCTTTTCAGGGTGCCGCTGCCGGTGGGATTTGCGGTGGCAGGGCAGAAAGAGCTGCTGCGCTTCAAGGCAGATGTGAGCAAGGAGGTGGAGGATTTTTACTTTCCCCTGCCCTCCCAGCCGGAGCTGGTGCGCATTGATCCGGACTACACCGTGCTGGCAAAAATCAGCTTCAGTCCGCCGGGGCCGCTGCTGGACCGGATGCTGCAATCAGATGTCATTGGGCGGCTGCTGGCCATAGGCATGCTGGATGAGAGAAATATCGACAAACTCGGGAAGGCGCTGCGCGAGGATGCCTTCCATGCAGTGCGGGCGGAAGCGGCCAGAGCCCTGGCGAAAATCTCCGTGCCGGAAGCACGCACGGCGCTCATCGCCGGCAGCAGCAACCAGACCGATGCGCGCGCACGCAAAGCCGTGGCACAGGCGCTGGCTGCACTGAACACGCCGGAATCTCAGAGCGCCCTGTGGAAGATGGCGCAGAGCGAAAAAAACCCGGACATCCTGGCCAGCATTATCACTTCCTGGGGCGCACAGCCTGCGGACAAACTCGTGGGCGAAGCTCTCCGCAAAGAGCTGCATGGCAGCAGCTACCATCATACCCTGGAGCTCGCCGCCATCCGCGCACTGCGTGCCCAGGATGATGAATCCGCCGTGGCTGACGTGCTGGCGAAGCTGCAAACTCTGAACGACCTGCGTGGCTGGGACGTGGGGAGCGCTTTTGACGCCATTGCTTTTCTAGCACGAAGGCCCACGAACCCGAAGCGCGATGACGTGCGCGTCTTCCTGAGCTCAAAGCTCAGCGACCCGCGCAGCTCCTGGCGAGTCGGCGCGGCGAAGGCCCTGGGCACGCTGCGCGATCCGAAGGCGCTCGCGGTGCTGGAACCACTGACCCGTGGAGGCGATGATGACTCCATTGATCCCCTGCGCGAGGCCGCAGCCAAATCGGTGCAGGACATCCGCGCCAGCCTGGAAAGCCCTGCTGATTTGAAGAAACTGTGGGATCGTGTGCAGCAGCTGCAAAAGCAGGCTGAAGAACAGCAGAAGGAGATCGAGACGCTGCAGAAAAAAGGACAGGCGGCCGCTCCGGTGAAAAAGGCGGGCAAGTAATCCCCATGCGCTTCCCCCGACTTCTGAACATCGCCACGCGAGTGGTCAAAGACGCGCTGCAATCACTGCCTGCAGACATCCGCAACGAGGCCGCAGACTGCCGCATCGAGTTTGTGGAGATGGATTCCCTGATGGATACCGATGAGGATCTGGATCCTGATCTTCTCGGCCTATTTGAAGGGAATGCGCGCTGTGATCCCCTGCCGGAATCACCGGATGAAATGCCGCGCATCCTGCTTTTCCTGGACAACCTGTGGGACGAATGCGGTGGGGATCTCGCAGTCTATCGACATGAAGTGCGAATCACTTTCCTCCATGAGCTGGGCCACTACCTCGGCCTGGATGAGGATGAGGTAGCGGCGCTGGGGCTGGCGTGAACTAACACTTGATGACCTGAGTGCCGGCGATCATGTCATGAATGCAGCGGCGGTCTGCGCGGAAGATGCAGCAGATGTCGATGAGCGAATAAAGCGCGCCGAGCAGAGGGATGGCGCCGATGATGCCGTTCACGAAGCCTCGGAGAAGCACCGCTTTGACGAAACCTGCCTTCTGGCAGTCAGGGTGAGTGACGATGCGGATGCCCAGCCATTTTTTTCCGATGGTCTGCCCTTTCGTGCTGAGGAGCACCAGATTGTAAATGATCAGCGCCAGAAAACCGATGCCGGCCACAGCAAAGCCGATCTTGGCCCCAGTCGTCAGTCCTTCCTGATGGCTGCCCTCAGCCATTCCCATGCTGGCCATGGCAATGGCGTACGGCACCCCTACCACAACCCCTCCCACCAAAAAATCCAGCAGCGCAGCGCCGAGACGCTGCCCGAGAGAGGCCAGCTCCCTGACGGGAGACATGGCGGAGGAAATTACATTGGACTGCGGAGCCGCATAGGGATTGAACGCAGGCTGTGATGCCGTGACCTGCGCGGAACTTCCGAAGCGGCCACCCACCGGCTGCCAGTCAGCCATTCCCTCTGCCCAGAGAAGATCCGTCGGCAGAATGCTGCCTGAAGCGAGACCTGACTGAACATCCTGCTCTGCGTAAACCCCAAGCTGCTGACCATTGCGTGCGATATGATATTGGCTCATAACGCATGATTGTTAAAAATGACGCTGAAAAGTCCAGCGAAGGATTTTTCAAACCCAATCTTTTTTATACTAACCCATCTTCCTACGTCCATGCAGAGCCTGATACAGAGTCAGCTCATCCACGTGGTCCAAGCCGCCGCCGGCAGGCATGCCTTGGGCTAGGCGGGTGATGGCGATGCCGGCAGGGCGCAGCAGATCGGCGATGTAGCTGGCGGTGGCCTCGCCTTCGACATCGGAACCGAGCGCGAGGATGACCTCCTCTGTATGCAGATCGCGCACGCGGTTTACCAGAGCCTCCATGCGCAGATCTTCCGGAGTCACGTTATCGAGCGGTGAGAGACGGCCGCCCAGGACATGGTAGAGCCCTTGGAATGCACCGGAGCGCTCCATGCGCAGCACATCCGCCGCCTGCTCCACCACGCAGAGCTGGCGCTGCTGGCGGCGTGGGTCGTGACAGAGCTGGCAGGTGGAGTCGCTCTCGATGAAGAAACCACAGTCGGCACAGGCGACGATGCGTTCACGGGCATCGAGAAGGGTGTTCGACAACGCAGTGATGCGCTCGTCCCGCATCTGCAGCAGCCAGAGCATGAGGCGCTCCGCACTACGTGGGCCGAGGCCAGGCAGTGCTTTGAGCTGGGCCACGAGGCGCTGAATCGCGGGTGGGTAGTCGATGCGCACGGTGGTGGGTGTCAGGTCGCGGCGAGTTTGCGCGCGTGTTTGGGAGTTTCCTTGCCAGAGGAGGGCTTGTCCTTCAGGGCCTGAGCGACGCGTTCAGTGAAGTGTTTGAGCGGCAGATCCTCGCGCCCCTCAATGGCGGCGCTGGCGAAGCTTTCCTGAGCTGGCTTGAGCTCTCCTTTGCGGTACTGCACCACGCCCTGCCAGAAGGCATCGCGAGCGCGTGCTTCTGCTTCGGAGAGGGAGCCCTTCTCGCCGAGGAGTTCATACACCTCGCTCATCTGAGTGGCGGAGCCGGAGGTGCTGACCATATCCATGGGGCGAACCTCGGCGCTGTCTTTCACCAAGGCGTAGGTTTTAGCGCTCAACAGGACACGGCTGCCGTAGTCGGCATTCAGCAGGCAAAGCTGAGAGGCGAAGTCGATCACCTCCCCGACAGCGCTGAAGCTTTCGAAGTGATTGATGCCGAACAGGCCGCAAACGGCGGGGCCGGAGCTGAAGGCCACGCCGATCTGCGCTTTCTTGCCGAAGCGCTGCTCGATTTCAACCGCCAGCACAGCAAGATGCAGCCGCAACGCCGCAGCCACCTGGAGGGCATGCAGAGCGTGGTGCTCGTCTGTGAGCGGAAAGCCGAAAAACACGCGCACCTGACGGGCGTCGCAGTCGTCGAGATAAGCGCCGCGCGAGACGAGAAACTCCGTGATGCTGCGCTGAAAGTGTGTGGCCAGCACTTCAAACTGCGGAGCCTCGATGCCGGTGGAGAGCTCCGCGTGATTCAGCATGCGACAGGTAAGCACCGTGATCTCGCGGCGTTCCGTCATCTTGGCGGGATTGTTCAAGTCCACGAGTTGCTCAAAGAGGTGCGAGGACAGGCGGCCTACAAAGTAGTCGCGCATGACATGGCTGCGATAGGCATTGACCGAACCGCCGACGGCGATGCCTGCAATGCCAGCCAGCCAAAGAGCCACCGAGCCGGACACAGGCTCAAAGAGGATGCCGGACATGGCCATGATGCACGCGAAGGTGACGGTGAGGAAGGTGCCGCCGAGAAGGAATGCATAGCGGCGCCATTGCGAAGGCATCTCGATGCAAACCCAGGCGCTGATGAAGGCCATGACCGTGTAGTAGCCATACTGCAGCAGAAGGGCTTTTTTGAGACCGCCGGCGGGAAGAATGAAGCCGCGGGCATAGAGAGCGGCAAACCAGTCAGCGGTGCTATTGAAATAGCCAAGCTTGTACAAGGCCAGCATCGGGATGCAGACGAGCACACCGATGAACATGGCGGTGGCGTGATTACGAGTCATGGGTCGGGGCTGAGTCGGGTGTGATGTCGATGGTGGGAGGGAAGGGCCGCTGGGATTGAGGACGGCAGGCATTCACGACGAGATCGCTCACATACCTGTCAGGGCTGGCCACGGCATCCGGGGTGATGGTAAAACGCGTCTCACCGGTGTTTCGGGTGACGAGCTTGAGACCGAAGGGATAGTCTTTGAAGAGCCTGGTGCAGAGGGCCTCCACGTGCATGCCTTCGCGCTGAGCGCGGGCAGCGAGGGCGGAGATGGCATCGCTTTCAAAATCGAGGGTCAAGCCATGCTCGCGCTGGAAGCGCTCGGCAAAAGCGCGGACCTCGTCGGCATGAGCGGCGCCCAGTTCGCGGAGCTGGCTGGCGGACTCGGCACGACAGCGGATGAGCGTCTGCTCAGGCTCCTTCACAAGCGCGCCGTCCACGACCAGCTCTGGAAGTCCGAGGCTGGGCATTTCAAATTTAAAGTCCCGGAGGACACGCTCCCAGGCGGTGACAAGGCCACGTGCGCCGGTTTTTTCATCTTCCGCCCGGCTGGCGATCTCGCGCAGGGCATCATCTTTGAAGACGGCCTTGACCCCGTAGGCGGCGAACTCGCGCTCATACTGGCGGATGAGGCTGCCTTCGGAGTTTTTCATGATCTGGAACATGTCGTCCGCGCTGAGGGGATCGCAGACCACGCGCACGGGAAGGCGGCCGATGAACTCGGCCTCGAAACCGTAGTCGATGAAGTCCCTGGTGCGCGCCTCGCGGAAGAGGTGCTCGGCGGTGGAGGCTTTGGCATCCGCCGAGATGAAGCCGATGGATTTGCGGTTGGTGCGCTTTTCGATGATCTTCTCCAGTCCGCTGAAAGCACCGCTGACAATGAAGAGGATGTTGCGTGTGTTTACGACCTCGCGGCCGGTGCGGCCTTTGCGGGTGTCGAACATCATCTGCATCTGGCTGCGAATGTCATTGGGGGCGTAGAGTGAGACCTCGGTCTCCTCCATGAGCTTGAGCAGGGCGGTCTGCACACCGCGTCCGCTGACATCGCGCCCGAGGCGCTCGGGACCGCTGCTGAGCTTGTCGATTTCGTCGAGGTAAATAATGCCGTGCTCGGCAAGCTCGATGTCGCCATTGGCCTTGGCCACGAGATCGCGCACGAGGTCATCCACATCTGCACCGACGTAGCCGGTTTCGCTGAACTTGGTGGCGTCCGCCTTCACGAACGGCACGCCGATGAGATCGGCGATGTGTTTAACGAGGTAGGTCTTTCCGACGCCGGTGGGACCGATAATGATGACGTTCTGCTTGGAGAATTCGAGCCGGGGGCCACCGGACTCCGCAGCCCGGTCATCACGCAGCATGCGGGCGTGATGGTAGTGGTCACAGACGGCGGTGGCGAGCACCTTTTTGGCCTCGTCCTGCCGGATGACGAAGCGGTCGAGGTGCGCCTTGATGTCTGCAGGACGGAAGGTGAACTCGAAGGCTTTGGCGTTGTCAGGCCTGGCTTCCTCCACGGGCTTTTCCTCATTGTGGGGCATGGCGCGCGCGCCCGGGCCTTCGACGCGAGTAAAGAGAACCTGGCCGCCGAGGGTGTTTTTGATGAAGTCCTCCAGCTTACGCGTGATCTCCTCCGGACTTCCGGGTGTTTTGGGTTTTTCTTTTTCTATCTCTGGAAATTCTGGCGGATGATCGCTCATGAGGGGAACTGACAGTGCGCGAGGCGAAGCCCGCTGACAAGCGGCACGATGCATGCTCTGAGCGGGTCGAGAAATGCTCTTTTTCAGGGTTGCACGGACCTTCTGACCCCTCATACTCCGCCCCCCGTATTATGTCCGCACCCGTCAAAGTCGCCGTCGTTGGAGCCAGTGGTTATTCAGGAGCAGAGCTCCTGCGTCTGCTGCTGAGACACCCGAATGTGGAGCTGGTGGCAGTGACCTCACGCTCGCTGGCAGGCAAAGCCCTGTCCAAAGAGTTTCCGCGCTTCCGTGGCGTGGGTGTGGCGGATTCCCTGACCTTCACCGCCCCGGATGCCGCCGCGCTGAAAGCCGCCGGAGCCGAAATCGCCTTTCTGGCAGTGCCACATGGCGTGGCGGCCGAGTATGCCAAGCCGCTGCTGGAGCTGGGGCTGAAGGTGATCGACCTCAGCGCGGACTTCCGCCTGCGGAGCCCGGCGCTGTATGAAGAATTTTATGGTCATGCGCATCCAGCGCCTGAGCTGCTGGATGAAGCTGTGTATGCCCTGCCGGAAGTGCGTGCGGAGCAGATCAAGACCGCGCGGCTGATCGCCTGCCCCGGCTGCTACCCCACGAGCATTCTGCTGCCGCTGATCCCGCTGCTCAAAGCCGGACTGCTTGCTGACACGCCCCTGGCTGTGGCCAGCATGAGCGGAGCCAGCGGTGCGGGCCGGAAGGAGAGCATCCCCCTGCTCTTCTGTGAAGTGCAGAACAGCGTGCGCAGCTACAGCGTGCCGGTGCACCGCCACCTGAGCGAGATCGGGCAGGAGCTGGCCCTGGCGGCCGGCCGCGAGGTGAAACTCTCCTTTGTGCCGCACCTGATGCCCACGCATTCCGGCATCTGCACCACCACCTTTGCCCAGCTGAAAACTGGGGTAACCCTGGAGCAAATCAGCGCGGCGCTACATTCGGCCTATGACAAGGCCCCCTTCGTTCGTTTGCTCGGAGTGAATCAGTCTCCCGACACCAAAAACGTCACCGGCACCAACTTCGTGGACATCGGCTGGTCCTACGATGCCCGCGCGGGACAGCTCATCCTGATGAGCACGGAAGACAACATCGGCAAAGGCGCCTCCGGCCAGGCCGTGCAAAACATGAACCTCATCTGCGGTTTCGAGGCCACCGCAGGCCTGCTGAACATCTGATATGGCTGCCAAACCCACCGAAGAGCGCGAGTGCCGCGTACCATTCAAAGTCATCGAAGGCGGTGTGACCGCCGCGAAAGGCTTCCGCGCGAGCGCTGTGACCTGCGGCATCAAGAACCCGGAGGCCACCCGACTGGATCTGGCGCTCATCGTTTCTGACGGCCCCACCACGACGGATGCGGTCTTTACCACGAACAAGGTGCGCGCCGCCTGCGTGCGCGTGAGCCAGCAGCATATCAAGGAGAGCGACACCCGCGCCATCATCGCCAACAGCGGCAATGCCAACGCCTGCACCGGCGTGCAGGGCATCCAGGATGCGAAGGCGATGACCAAGGCCGTGGCGGAGGAACTGGGCGTGAAGATGCGCCAGGTGCTCGTGTGCTCCACCGGGATCATTGGCATGCCCATGCCGATTGAGCGAGTCATCGTGAAAGTGCCGGATGCCGTGGCGAAGCTGAACCCCGAAGGCTCTGAGGATGCGATGCGCGCCATCATGACGAGCGACACACGGCCAAAGACCTTTGCGGTGGATGTGCCGTGCGGCAAAGGCAGCTTCCGCATTGGCGGAATCGCCAAGGGTGCGGGGATGATCTGCCCAAACATGGCGACGATGCTGTGCTTCATCACGACCGACGCCAAGATCGGCAAGGATGAACTGCACCGCTCCATGCGCTATGCAGTGGAGAAGAGCTTCAACTGCATCACCATCGACGGAGACACGAGCACGAACGACACCGTGATCGTGATGAGCAACGGCCAGGCCGACGCCCCCACGATCAAAAAGAACTCGCCGGAAGCCGAGCTCTTCCGCTGCGCGCTGCACAAGGTGATGCTGGAACTGGCCAAGATGATCGTCTGCGACGGCGAGCGCGTGACCAAATTTGTCGAGATCCGCGTGCGCAATGCACGGACGCTGGCCGATGCCCGCAAAGTGGCCGAGACGGTGGCCAAGTCCCTGCTGGTGAAGTGCTCCTTCCACGGCTGCGACCCGAACTGGGGCCGAATCATTCACGCAGTCGGTTACTCCGGCGCACGGATCCGTGAAGAGCTGATCGACATCTACTTTGGCGGGCTGCAGGCCTGCAAGGGCGGCCTGGCGACCAAGACACCAGTGGCGGAGATGGAGAAGATCGTGCAGGAGCCGAAATTTACCGTCACGATTGATCTTAATCTCGGCACGAGCGGCTACACCGTTTACACCAGCGACCTGTCCGAGGAATACGTGGACTTTAACAGCGCGGAGTATTCCGCCGCCATTCACGCGAAGCGCCAAAAGGGCTTTGCGTAAAAAAGCCGCCAGCTAGCGCCTGCGCCGCATCATGATGGCCCATGCCCCAAGAGGCAGGAGCCACAGGCGGCCAGGCTCCGGAACCGCAACGACAACGCTGACCACGCCCGTGGAATAAAGCGCGCTGGTGTCCCACTGCAGCCCGGCGCCGAGCGTGGGCAGATCGAGAGTGGTGAAGGTGCCGACAGCAGAGCCGGAGAGGGTATTCCAGTCGATGAGTTTCCAGGCGTCCCCGGCGGTCCAGCCTGAGAGGCTATTGAGATTCTGAACACGCAGAGTGCTTCCCGTATTGAGCGTCATCGTGCCGCCGATGATCAGCATGTCCGCCGCTGTGGAGTCATTGAGCACACCCGAGCCAGCGCCGCTGACGAGATCCATCAGCAATACGCTGGTGGTGTCCATGAGCAAGGTGCCAGCGCCTGAGGTCGTGATGGCCACGTCTGCCGCATTTCCGGAAACCAGCCCGATGCTCAAAGTGCCCTGCACCAAAACGGGATTTCCCGCAGCAGGAGCGATGCTGCCGGTGCCCGCCAGCGTGGCAGAGGCAGCCACCGTCACAGTGCCGCTGCCTGTGGCTGAACCAGACACATTGGTAAACACCAGCGTGCCCGAGCTCACGGTGGTGCCGCCGCTGTAGGTATTGGAACTGGAGGCGAGCGTGGTGGAGCCGCCTGGGGTATTGCTTATGCCGAGCGAGCCCGCTCCGGTGATGTTGTTGCTGATGGTAAAGCTGTCGCTGCGATTAGTAACCAGCGTGGCACCGGAGGAGATGGCCACATCTCCACTGCCCACCATGCCGGCCGTGCCACCATTGCCGAGCTGAAGCGTGCCTGCGGACACCGTCGTGCCGCCGGTATAAGTGCTATTGCCAGTCAACGTCCAGCGACCGGCTCCGGCCTTGTCCAGCGTGACGACGCTGCTGGGGCCGTCCGTCATGCTCACGATCTCATTGGCCCCCGTGTTTGTTCCGGAAAGGCGGAAGGTGCGTGCCAGCGTGGTGTTTCCTGCTGCGGTGAAAGCGGAGGTAAACTTCACTGAGCCTGTGCCGTTGTTTTCCACCACACCGGTCAGGGACGGCATGGTCTGGCCATCGGTGTACATGCGGATGGCGCGGTCTGTGACCGCATCTGCGGTGCCCACATAGCGCAGCGTGGAGACTGTGGCGTTGACAGAATTGGTGTCATTCATGTCGATGGTGGGCACCAGGGAGCCCGTACCCAAGGAGCTGGCGGTGCCGGCATTGGCCAGCACACTGACCTCAAAGGTGGAGCGGCCGATATTGTTGCGCCCGGCATACGTGTTGGCGGAGCCCAGCTGAATGGTGCCGGCTGAGAATGCCTCCAATGACAGGTTGTTCTCATTGGTGCCAGCGCCGCCGATCATGAGATTGCGCCAGTCGTTCGTGCCGGTGTTTTGCATGCTGATGGTGTAGAGCGCAGAACCGCCGCCCACGAGGGAGCTGGTGGTGCCAAGAACATTGATGACGGTGAAGCTTTCAGCGCCTGTGCTGGCCCCGTTGCCAAAGATGAGCTTGGCCGCGACTCCCACCGAACCGATGGTGAAGGTGGGATCTGTGGCGCCGGTGAAGCGATTGGTCCCTTGGATGCTCAGAGTGCCCTCCGTGACACGCACCTGCGTGGCACTGCTGCTGGCAATGCCAGCGAAGGTGATGAGGCCCGGGCCTGCGGTGGTGAAGGCCGTGCCGGTGACTGTGATGGTGGATGCGAGTGTGAGATTTCCGGAGCCGTAATTGTAGATGTTAAAATCGTTGGAGGAATTGGTGATGGTGCGCGCCGTGCTGCTGTCGCTCTGGATCAACACATTCCCCGAGACCCCGGAGGTGACGAGCAGGCCACCGCTGGAGTTGGTGATGTTTCCCGTCAGTGTGAGGGTGCTGCCGGAGGTGGCATTAAAACGAAGGGAGTTGATGGTGACCGCCCCCTGGGTGGTGGCGCCAGCTGCCAAGTCCACATTCGAATTGGCGGTGAAGGTAGATGAGTAGGAGGCAAGGCCTGTGATGGCTCCGGCGGTATTCATCGTGCCAGCCGTGCCGTCATTGCTGAGAGCCAAGGCGGAGCCGCCGTCGCTAAGGGAAACCTGGAAGGAGCTGGCGGTAGAATTCACCACGTAGTATGTCACTCCCGCCGTGAGACCACCTGGAGCGGTGCCCGTGAAGGCCACCTGAGTGCCGTTGGCCAGATTGCCAATGGAAATGGTATCACTGGAATTAACCCAAGCCACTGAGGTGGTCTGGGTGGCAGCGGAGGTGGCCCAGCTAGTGCCTCCCACCACGAGGCCGCCATTCAAAATGCCGTTGGTATTCAGCGTGGTGGTGGTGACGCTGCCGCTGGTGGGCAGCGTGATATTGGTGGCACTGCCTGAGCTGGAGGCGCGCAGGATGGTGCCGAGTGCCAGATTCATCGTGCCGCCCACACCAGAAGTGACCACGATGGGGCTGCGTCCTGCGGTGAGGGTGGTGGAGATGACCTCCTGGAGATTGGTCGTTCCATCTTTTCCTGTGAGCTGAAGAGTGCCGCCGTTGAGCGAGAGATTGTTGCTGCTGACGATGAGATTGGAGGTGGCCGCGGCATTGGCAAAATCGAAGTTCAAGACACCTCCGCGTATGGTGGCGAGAATCGTCGCCAGCGTGGTGGCACTGGTAGTGGCCGGAGCGAAGGTGCTGGCCACGCGGAGATTCACCGTGCCGCTGTCGGCTTTGGCGATGCCCGTCATGTAGGTAGCAGGGGTAGTGCCATTGGTGATGGCGCCGGTGATGTTGATCGTGCCTGCCCCGCCGAGCGTAACTGTGCGTGTGCCAGCGGCTGTGGCTCCGGAGCGCAGGGTGCCGGATATGGTGAGCGTGGTGCCGGAATCTGCGATGATGGTGGTGAGTGCCGTGGTGCCGATGCTGAGGATGCCGGACAGTGTGTTGTTTCCAGACACATTGCGGATAGCGCCAGTGCTGTTGTAGCCCGCGCCGTCAAAAGTGATCGGCTCCGCGAGGACGGTGTCGGAGGCGTAGGCCAGCTCAAGGGAAGCACCTGCGGTGATGGTGGTGCTTCCCGCCGTGGTTCCGAGAGCATTGACATTGGTGACGCGCAGAATGCCCGCAGTCACCGCGATCGTGCCTGTGATGACGGAATTGTCCCCGCCCAAAGTCAGCCTGCCTGTGCCTGACTTGGTGATGGTCTGAGTGGTGGAGTTAATGCGGCTGTTGACCACGATGTCTCCCGAACCAGCGAAGGTGAGGGCGAACCCACTGCCCACGGAAATGGAATTGGTGGTGGCGTTGGTGTTGAAGAACGTGAGCGTGCCGGCATCTGACTGGATCAGCACCGGCTGTGTAGTCGTCACAATACCGCTGATCGTGTTGTTGCCACTGAGGTTGCGGATCACGCCATCAGAAGCCACGCCTGTGCCACCGACACTGAGAGTGCGTGCCAGGGTGATGCCGCCCGAGAGCTGAAGCGCCGCGCCATCCAGGACCGAAACCGTGCCCGTGGTGCCGAGAGCGCCTGAGCTGCGGAGCTCGAGCGCTCCTGATGCGATAAGCGCGCCGCCGCCCAGCACGTTGGCACCCGTGAGAACGGTTTTGGAACCGCTCACGCCGTTGACGATCAACGTGGTCGCGCCAGAGCCGTTGGCCAGGATGTTGGCATCCACCTGCAGCACGGAGGAGGTGGAGTTGTTCGTGAGGATAACCTGCCCTGCTGTGTTGCTGGCACCTCCTGCAGTCAGCGTGCCGCCGGAGATGGTGAGGTTTTGCGCGCCCGCCGCCAGCTGGATGCCGCCCGTGGCACCGAGGCGCAAGATATTGGAACCAAGGGTGATCGTGCGTGCCAGCCATGGGTCTGCCATGCTGATGGTGCTGATGTCGGTGGTAGCGCCAGTGAGAGTCACGCTGCCGCCCGAAGCATTTGAAACCGTGAGATTTTTCGTGGCGACATAGCCACTGACTGCTGAGAGAGCCTTGCCAGTGCTGTAGGTGAGATCGCCCGTGTAACCGCCAACCATGGCACCACCCACCACCTGGGCCCAAGAGGTGATGCCGGTGGCGTCTTTATAAGTGACCCAAGGGCCAAGAAAGCCCGTGCTGGTGGTGGTGATGGAACCTGATGACGGAGCGATGAAGGCGAGCAAACCTGTGCCGCTACGAGTGATCGTGCCAAGGCTCAAATCCATGCTGCCACCGGCACCGGAAGTCAGCGTGACCACGCCCAAAGTCCCCGCTGACGTGGTGACAGCACCAAAGCGCTGCGAATTGGCGGTGGCTGACTTGCCGGTGATGTTCAGGAAGGTGGCTGCGTTGCTGCTGCCTACAAAGCTAAGCCCGCCGGCCGTGACACCGTTGTAGAAGATGTCCGTCGTGGGAGCACCGGAAGCGGTGAAGTCCAGAATGGTGACAGCGCCCACGCCGCCGCTGCGGCCGAGGGTGGTGGTGCCAGTGAAGTTGCTGGCGCCAGTGAAAGTCATGGTGGACGAGCTGAGCACCGCTGAACGTTGAAGCCCCTGAGAACCACCGGTCTCGCCGATGGCACCACTGACAATCGTGCCTGTGACGCCGGAGTTGCTGTTGAGCAGCGCCGTGCTGGTCAGTGTCATAGCCCCGCTGATGGTGATGCTGCTGGCATCGATGCGAATGGCACCATTTCCCTGCCCTGTGCCTCCGAGTGTGATGGGCACGGCGTAATTGCTGGAGGTGCCATTGATGGCGTAAACACTGCCAGACTCAATGACGACCCTGCTGAGCGCGGACTGGGCGGCGGCACTGCTGGTGAGAATAAAATTTCCGAGAGTGGTGGAGGTGGCCTTGATGGTGAGTATTCCGGTGAGGCCGGTATTGGTGCCGCTGAAGCGGAGATACTGGAAGCTGCCGCTGGAGGCGCCTGTGGCACGCTGGATGGTAATGTTGTTGCCGGTGACGGCAGTGCTGAGATTTACAAACTGATTGCCCGTACTGCCTGAGGAAACCGAGTCTCCCAGTTCGATCACAGCATCGTTGGCAAAGGCCAGTGTGCCGCTGCCCGAGAAGGTGAATGAGAAGGGGGAAGGCAAACCGGAAAAGGGCAAAAACTTCATGCCTCCCAGATTGATGGTTCCAGAAACGGTGATCGTGCCACCCGTGGTGGCTGTGGGACTGCTGGGCACTCCAAACACGGCTATGGTGGTGGCGTTGGCGGCGTTGTTCCACGCGACGTTGCTGGTGCCGTTGTTCCAATTGGTCGTGGTGGTGTCCCAGGTGGCGTCGCCGGTCACCTGAATGCCGGCGGAGGATGAGAGATCCCAGCTGAGCTGAGCGCGTAGCACAGAGGCATGGAGAAGCACGAGCACGATGCAGCTGCATCGCACCAAGGCGGTGATATTCATCAGGGTGAGGGCTTTTTTAACTGATGCTCTTCAATCCCCGCAGCCAGCGGACTGCCTATGGTGTGCGTGAATGAAGAGTGATGTGACAGGGGGGTGCTTTCTGGAATAGCATGCGTCGTGCCACCCTCATGAGCCTGAAATCACGCGGTGTGATACTTTCGTATTCTATGAAGTACACCCTGGCTTCATCGGCATTTTTTCAATACCCGGCCATCCGCTCCGGCATGAGCTGCAAGTGAAAATGCGGCCTGTAAAAAGGAAAAATGCCACGCGTGCGGTGCTTGACGGGACGATCAAATCCGCTCCTTTGCGTCTTCCCCAAATTTTCACCCATGTCCGCCCCCGAGAACCAGACCTCCAAATCCGCCGTACTCCTGGAAGCCCTGCCTTACATGCAGAGCTTCCGAGGCTGCACGTTTCTGATCAAGGTGGGTGGCAGTGCGATGGAAGACCCCGTGCAGGTGGACTCCTTTCTGCGCGATGTCGTTTTCCTCGAAGCCGTGGGCATCAATCCCGTGATCGTGCATGGCGGCGGCAAGGCAATCTCCAAGGCGATGACCGAATCCGGACTGCAGGCCAAGTTTATCAACGGCATGCGCGTCACCGACGACGAGACGATCAAGATCGTCGAAGAGACGCTGGCACGTGTGATCAACCCGGAGATCGTGAACAAGATCAATGCCTTTGGCGGCAAGGCTGTGGGCATTCCTGGGACGGAAGTGTTTCTGGGCGAAAAGATGAAGGGAGATCTCGGCTGGGTGGGCGAGGTGAACGACTGCAAGCTGGGCCTGATCCAGGCGGCTGTGGCGGGTGAGTTTGTGCCTGTGGTGTCCCCTGTGGCTCGTGAGCTGGCCTCCGGCAAGACGCTGAATGTAAACGCCGACCTGGCCGCCTGTGCACTGGCCAAGCGCCTGAAGGCCACGAAGCTGATCTTTCTGAGTGATGTGCGCGGTGTGATGCGCGACCCGAAAGATGACGCCACGCTGATTCCCAGCCTGGACGAGGCCTCGATCGCCAAACTGAAAGCGGAAGGCATCATCAGCGGTGGCATGATTCCCAAAGTGGACTCGTCTCTGGACTCCCTGCGCGGCGGCGTGGGCAAGGTGCATCTCATCGACGGACGCCTGCCGCATGCGCTGATTCTCGAAATCTTCACCGACGGCGGGATCGGTACTGAAATCCATTTGTAATCCTGAGATGAGCACGAGTGATCAACTGATGCAGGAGTATCTCCTGCCAAACTACGGTCGTTACAACGTCTGGCCTGTGCGTGGTGAAGGCCCGTATGTGTGGGATCGTGATGGGAAGAAGTATCTGGATTTTGCCGGAGGCGTGGCCGTGTGCCCGCTGGGGCACTGCCCACCGCCAGTGGTGAAGGCCCTGACGGAGCAGGCGAACACGCTGATCCATGTGTCGAACTGGTACTGCATCGACAAGCAGGCGGAGCTGGCGCGCATCCTCGTGGAGGAGTGCGTGGGCATCCCAGGAAAGTGCTTTTTCTGCAACAGCGGTGCGGAGGCCAATGAGGGCCTGCTGAAGCTGGCGCGGAAATACGGCCAGCAGACCGGCGGGCGGTATGAGATCATCACCTTTACAGGGTCGTTTCATGGACGCACGTTTGGAGCGATGACGGCCACGGCGCAGGAGAAGATTCACGGGGGCTTTGGCCCGCTGCCGCCTGGATTTGTGTATGTGCCCTTCAATGACGTCGCCGCGCTGGAGGCGGCCATCACGGACAAGACGGTGGCCATTCTGATGGAGCCGATCCAGGGAGAGAGTGGTGTGAACGCCGTGACTCCCGCCTTTCTGCGCGCGGCGCAGAAACTGTGCCGTGAGAAAGACCTCCTGCTGCTGCTGGATGAAGTGCAGTGCGGCTTTGGCCGTGCTGGTGAGATGGCCGGATGGCGCAGCATCATTCCTGGAGATGAGATCCAGCCAGACGGCATCAGCTGGGCCAAGGCGATCGGCAGCGGTTTCCCACTGGGCTCTTTCTGGGTCAATGACCGGCGGGATCTGAGCAAGACGCTTGGGCCCGGAACGCATGGCACGACGTACGGCGGCTCTCCGCTGGCGTGTGCCGTGGGCATCGCCACGCTGCGGACGATTCTGGACGAAAACCTCTGCGCGAATGCAAAGGCCCGTGGCGCCGCCATCGCAGCTGCAGCCTGTGGCTGGAACCATGTGCTGATCAAGGAGGTGCGACAGCTTGGCCTTTTCATCGGCTTTGAACTGAATGCCGAGGCTCTCTCCGCCAAATCTGGCGGCAAGCTGCCGTCCATCTTCCTGGCCCAGCAACTGCTGGATGCTGGGATGATGGTGACTCCCGCCGGCCCCAATGTGGTGCGCTGGCTCTCACCGCTAAACATCACTGAAGCCCAAGCAAACGAAGGGCTGACCCTCTTTAAGAGCGTGCTCGACCAGCTCGCATAGAAAACTGCCACGTCATGAACCACCTGCTTTCCATCGAAGAACTGTCCCGTGAACAGATCGAAAAGATCGTCGATCTGGGCTGCGAGCTGAAAAAGGACCGCAAAGCCTCCCCGCAGGTGCTGACCGGCCAGCAGTGGGCGCTGATTTTCAGCAAATCTTCCACCCGCACCCGCGTGAGCTTTGAGGTGGGCATCCGCGAGCTGGGCGGCTCGGTGATGTTTCTCTCCAGCGCCGACATCCAGCTGGGCCGTGGCGAGCCGATCAAGGACACCGCGCGAGTGATGGGCCGCATGATTCATGGCGCGGTGATCCGCACGTTTGCGCAGCAGGACGTGGTGGACTTTGCGCAATACAGCGGCATCCCCACCATCAATGCGCTGACGGATGACGAGCATCCCTGCCAGGTGATCGCCGACCTGCAGACGATCAAGGAACGCCTCGGCGGCTGGCAGGGCAAACGCCTCTGCTTCCTGGGCGATGGCGACTGCAACATGGCGCGCTCGTGGATCTGGGCCTCGGTGCATCTGGGCTTTGAGCTGGTGATCGGCGCCCCCAAGGCCTTCCAGCCGCAGGAGAGTTTTATGCAGCGTGTCCCGAGCGGGACCATCCGGATTGTGGATGATCCTGCCGAAGCTGTGCGCGGCTGCGACGTGGTGTACACCGACGTGTGGGTCAGCATGGGCAAGGAAGCGGAGAGCGCGGACCGCATCGAGACCCTGAAGCCCTGGCAGATCAACAGCGAACTGCTCAAGCACGCCAATCAGGGAGCCATCGTGATGCACTGCCTGCCTGCCTACCGCGGCAAGGAGATCACGGACGAAGTCATGGAGGCGCACGCAGATGTGATCTTTGAACAGGCTGAAAACCGCCTGCACGCGCAGAAGGCGATCATTGTGGAGATCACGAGGAAAAGTTAAGCAGCCATGAGCACGCCCGTCACAGCCAGCAGCCCCCTCGGTGTTTTTGACTCCGGAGTTGGCGGGCTGACGGTGGTGAGGGCGCTGAGGGATCTGCTGCCGAATGAGTCGATCGTGTATCTCGGTGACACGGCGCGGGTGCCGTATGGCTCGAAATCTCCGGACACGATCCGGCGCTTCTCGATGGAGGACACGCAGTTCCTCGTCTCGCATGGTGTGAAGGCGGTGGTTGTGGCGTGCAACACGGCCACGGCGCATGCACTGCCGGTGCTGCAGGCCACTTTTCGCGTGCCGGTGATCGGAGTGCTGGGCCCTGGGGTAGAGGCCACGCTGGCGGACCCGAGCTGCGAGCGCGTGGGCATCATCGGCACGGCAGGGACGATCCGCAGCCATGCGTACCAGCATGAGATCGCCATGCGGCGGCCGGATATCCTGATCGAGGCGCGTGCCACGCCGCTGCTGGTGCCGTTTGTGGAGGAGGGCTGGACCGACCACCCGGCGCTGAAGTCCGTGCTGCGCGAGTATTTGAAACCGATGCTGGACAAGGGGATCGACACCTTGGTGCTGGGCTGCACCCACTACCCGCTGCTGGTGCCTTTGCTGAAGCGCATGCTGGGGCAGAAGGTACGGCTGGTGGACTCCGCCAGCACCTGTGCCGCCCATGTGAAGGCCAGCCTGGAGCAAAATGGCATGCTGCGAACAACCAAGGGCAAACCCCAGCTGGACATCTACCTGACGGACCACTCCGAGCAGGCTGAGAACCTGGCCAAGCGCTTCCTAGGCACCGACTTTGGCAAGGTGAAAAAAGCCTCCCTCTAAAAGCTTCGATCCAGGTGGAGCAGCGGCGCGTTCTTTCATGACCGGCATGGCGTGCTACTTGCCTGATGATTAAGGCTCGCTAGCATTTCCTCCCACCCAATGTTTCCACGCATTTTTGACCGCTACCTTGGCCGCCAGATCGCATCAGCCACGCTGATCGGAGTGGCGCTGCTCAGCGGTGTGATGGTTCTGGGAAATGTGTACAAGAAGCTGGATCAGCTGCTGGGAAACACGGAGCTGCCTATCTCAGTGATCGCGGAGTTTGTGATGCTGGTGATTCCGTTTTCACTCATCTTCACCATCCCCTGGGCTTTCCTGACGGGGATCCTGCTCGTTTTTGGACGACTCTCGGCAGACAATGAGCTGGTGTCTCTGCGCATGACGGGGATGTCGATGCCGCGTATCTGCGCCTCCGTCTTTGTGCTGGCGGTGTTTCTGAGCGGTGTGTGCCTTTGGGTGAATGTGAGCCTGGCACCGGCGGCCAAGGACCGCATGAAGCGGCTGTTTTACCAGGTGGCGGTGAAGAACCCGGAAACCCTCTTCCAAGAAGGACAGGTGCTGGAGCGCGTGCCCGGCTACCGCATCTACACCAGCAAGCGCCAGGACAAAACGCTTTCAGACATGCATATCATCATGCTGAAGGACTCCCACGCCGGCACCTACATCCACGCCAAGAAGGCCACGCTGCACACGGTTCCCGGATCGGTGGACCTGCAGCTGGAGATGGAAGGAATGACAGCGGAGAGCACTCCAGCGGAGGGCCAGGTGAACCCGGTGGCCTTTCAGCAGCCGTGGCTGACGCTGCCGCTGTCTGAAATGCAGAAGGACGCCGTGCGAGTGAATGCCAGCATGAAAACCACCAGCGCACTGCATGAAGAAGTGCGGAGCTGGAAGGATACCGTGACGGGAGAAGCGCTGACGCCAGTGACACGCTCCCTCTCCCTGACCGAGCTGAACAAGCGCTACAGCTTCTCACTGGCCTGCTTTACCTTTGCACTGGTGGGCATCCCACTGGGAGTGACGGCGCAGCGACGTGAAACTTCGTCGGGCTTTGCCCTGAGCCTGATCACGGCCACGGTTTATATCGTTTTCATCATTCTGGCGGACACGCTGAATGACAAACCGGCAGCGATGCCGCACCTGATCATGTGGCTGCCGAATGTGATCTTTCTTGGCATGGGCGGCTGGCTTTTCTACAAGCTCAGCCGCAAATAGACTGCCTCACTTTTTCATCAAGCCGATGACAGCGGAGGTCATGGCCGAGACACCGGTCTCGATGCTGGGCTCGGGGACGGGCTTGAAGTAAGGCGAATGCAGAGACGGCAGTGTGGTGCCCTTGGCTTTGGCGGCAGCGACCAGTGCAGGGGGCTGAGTGCCGAGCCAGAACATGCACAGGGGCACCTTGTCTTTCGTCATACCGTATTCGGAGAAATCCTCGGCTCCCATGACGGGCTCGCGAGTGAGCACATTGTCAGCACCTATGGCGGCGCCGATGTAGCCGCGCACCTCCTGGCAGAGCTCGGGCTGGTTGTAGAGTGCAGTGGCGCTGTCGTCGGAAAGGAGCACCTCCGGCATTTTGTCTGCGGGCATGCCAGCCGCCTCGGCCTGGGCTTTGACGATGCGTTTGATGGAATCCACGAGGTGCGTGCGCGTCTCTTTTCGATAGCTGCGCAGAGTGAGCTGCAAGCGCACTTCATCGGAGATGATGTTGCTCTTGGTGCCGCCGTGGATGCTGCCCACGGTGACCACAGCGGGATCGCCCGGCTTGACCTCACGGCTGACGATGGTCTGCAAGGCCAGTACGATCTGCGAGGAGAGCACGATGGGGTCTTTGCAAAGATGGGGCATAGAGCCGTGGCCCCCCACGCCTTTGACCACGATCTCCACGGAGTCCACGTTCGCCAGCGCAAAGCCCTCCACAATGCCGATGGTGCCGTGCGCCATGTCCGACGCGCAATGCAGGGCAATGGCCTTGTCGGGCTTGGGGAACTTGGAGAACAGCCCGTCCCGCAGCATGAAGCGCGCACCAAGCACGCGCTCCTCGGCAGGCTGGCCGATCATGACCAGAGTGCCGTGCCACTGGTCCTTGAGTGCAGCCAAGGCACGAGCCGTGCCGACGAAGCTCGTCATGTGCACATCGTGGCCGCAGGCGTGCATGACATTCACCTCGCGGCCGAGGTCATCTTTCACCACCTTGGTGCTGGCGTAGGGTGCACCGGTCTGCTCCTTCACGGGCAGGGCATCGAGATCTGTGCGCACCAGGATCACAGGGCCTACACCATTTTTCAAAACGCCGACGACGCCGTGGCCGCCGAAGTTTTCGGTGACCTCCAGCCCGGCAGCGCACAGTTCTTTGGCAATGCGCGCGGATGTTTCAGTTTCGTGCAGCGAGAGTTCCGGGTTGCCGTGCAGCTCTTTGTAGAGAGAGACGAGCGAGGGCAGTTCCTGTTTCACCACTGAGGGGAGATCCGCAGCAGCGAGAGATGAAGTGACCAGCAGAGACAAAAAAAGCGGCTTCATGGGAATGAGTAAGCCGACAATCGGGGAGTCTTGCAAGGATCAAGGTTGCTTGGGCACCCATCCCACGGCGCTCATCCACTCCGCGCAGCGCATAGGCCATGCGTTGATGGGCTGCTTGTTGTCGCGCATGCCGAAGCCATGGCCGCCTTTGGTGAAGAGGTGGAGTTCGCAGGGGATGCCGAGCTTTTTGTATTCGAGATAAAGCACGGTGGCGGCGATGGGGTTCTGGCCGTCGTCGTGAGCGCATGCGAGGAACATGGGGGGAGCATCCTTGGGCACGGTGAAGCCTTCCTTGAGTTTGGTGGGATCTTTGGAGTCCAAGAAACCGCCGCCGTAGATCATGATGCCGAAGTCCGGCAGCTCGGTCTTGGTGGCGCGGTCGCAGGCGATGTGGGCGAGCAGATTTCCCCCCGCGCTGAAGCCGAGCAGACCGACGCGCTTGGGGTCCAGGCTCCACTCCTTGGCGTGCTCGCGGACAAGCGTGATGGCCTTGGCGGCATCGGCCACGGGCTTTTCGTGCGGTGCGGCCTCGTCGCGGGTGGGCGTGCGGTATTTGAGCAGGATGCCGGTGACGCCGATGCTGTTGAGCCATTCACAGACCTGGGAGCCCTCGTGGATGGCGGAGAGGAAGACGAAGCCGCCGCCGGGGGCGACGATAACGCTGGTGCCATTGGGCTTTTCCGGACGATAGACAGTGATGGTGGGATTGTGAATGTCGGTGATGGTGCTTTTGCCCGCCTTGGTGCGGATGAAATCCTCCGTGGCCTTGGAATGAGGCAGCATCTGGCCGGGTGCGCCTTCGGGCCAGAGCTTGAGCTCGATGGGTTCGGCGGCGTGCAGACAGGCAGTGGCGACGAGCAGTGCCAGGAGGAGATGATTCAAAGAATTCATGCGCAGGTGGGGATGTAGATAACGTAGTCTGAGCCCATGATTAAAAGCTTTTTTCTCCTGCTTCTAAGCAGCACCTTCATCCATGCAGAGCTGCGAGTGGTCACTGACTTTGAGGGCGGCAATGCGGAGGTGGTGGTGCTGGATCAAGCGGCAGGCAGGCTGCGCATCATGCCCGCGCTGCGTGGAGGGCGCGGCTGGCCTTGCTGGTGGTTTTTGCGGCTGGACGGCACCTCGGCAGGACAAAAGATCAATCTGGAGGTACAGGCACAGACCAAGCCCTACCGTCCGGAAACGGTGCTTGCGGCTGCGTGGTGCCAGCCGGATCAGGCGGTGCTGAGCCATGACGGCAAGACCTGGAAGCAGACGGCTAAAGCAGAGCGCAGCGCAGACAAAGTGGCCGTGTATCAAGTGCAGGCAGAAGGGCCGAGCCTGTGGCTGGCATGGGGACCGCCGTTTGTGCCGAGCACTGCGGAGACCGTGCTTGCCGAAGTAAAGGAAAAGCTGGGAGATGAGGCAGAGCGGTTTGAACTGGCGAAAACACGCGATGGCCGACCGGTCAATGGCATCCGCATCGGCAAGGCCGACGCGCCACGCCAGGTGTGGGTCAATGCACGTCAGCACGCCTGGGAGGCAGGTGGCGCATGGGTGGGGCGCGGTTTTGTGGAATGGATCGCGAGCGCGGAGGCGCAAGACTTTCGCAAGCGCTGCTGCGTGCATTTCATTCCTATCATGGACGTGGATAACGTGACTTTAGGAGCCGGAGGGAAGGAGTCGCTGCCCCAGGATCACAACCGGGACTGGTCGGAGGCGCCATATCATCCCGAAGTGGCAGCGGCGCAGAAGCGCATCGCGCAGATCCAAGCCGCACATGGGCTGGATGTTTTCATGGATCTGCACAATCCCAGCGCTGGCGACCGTGCGCCCTTTTTCTTTGGGCCGTTCGGCTTTGAACGGATGACCGGCCTGCAACGGGAAAACTATCAGCGCTGGATGGACCTGGCGGCAGCCCACATCTCCGGACCGCTGAAAGTGGAGCCGAAGTACCGCTATGCCACCTATGTAAAGACAGAAGAGGAGCGTGCACGCATGAGCAGCGGCTGGGCGCGGGCGCATGGTGGAGAAGGAACCATCTCCATCACGCTGGAAACCGCCTGGAACACGCCGCACAGCACGGCGGAAAATTACATGGTCGTGGGCGCTCAGCTGGCCCGTGCGCTTGATGCATACCTGAAAGAGGCGCGGCATTGAGCCCGAAGTCCGCCAAGCGGGATTAAAGCACATCCCGGTTGCATCGCGCTGCCGCAGAGTGTTTGAGTCGGCGCAATGCCGTTTACCCGTTTCCTCCTTGCCCTCGCGCTCTGCGTCAGTGTGGCTGCGTGCAAACGAGAGGAGCCCAAGCCTGCGACAGCTGCGAAGAAGGATGCGGCGGCGTTTGTAGCCGATGGCGGCGGCGACGGCAGCGTGTGGGTGGTGGACGGGCCCAGTGGCGGCCGCCTCTATCTGTGCGGAACGATCCACATCCTGCGGGAGAAGGACTACCCTCTGGCACCTGGCTACGAAGCGGCCTACATGTACTCCAACAAGCTGGTGCTGGAACTGCCCCCTGGCGCAGCCTCCAGCGCGGAGCTGACCAGCCGCATGTCCCAACTGGGTCTCTATCCTGCCAACACCACGCTGGAAGGCAATGTGAGCAAGGAAACCTGGGACGCCGTGAAAAAATGGGCCGCCAAGCACAGCATGGACACCGCCACCCTGAACCGCTTCCGCCCGTGGTTTCTGGCGCTGATGATCACCTCCATCGAATACGCGGCCCTGGGGGCAAAGTCTGACAAGGGGGTGGACAGCTACTTTGAAGAACGCGCCCGCAAAGACGGCAAACCGGCCGAAGGGCTGGAAACCGTGGAGTTTCAGATCCAGCTCTTTGCCGCCCTGGATGAAAAGCAGCAGCGCGAACTGCTGGAGCAAACGCTGGGAGAGGTCAGCTCAGTGGAAGAAGAATATGAAAAGATGATCCGGGCATGGAAATACGGCCAGCTGGATGATCTGAAACAAATGCTCTTCCGTGAGGCGGAGAAGTATCCGGACCTGATGGACATCTTTCTCATCTCCCGCAATCTGGCCTGGATGGACCATCTGGAACAGATGCTCAAAAACGGAGAGAAAGTGATGGTACTGGTAGGCACGGGGCACTTCACCTCTGACAGCGGCCTGATCGAGCTGCTGCGCAAGCGCGGCTACCGGGTGCGCCACTACCGGGAAGTGACCGATTTTTAAACCCTGCCCCTCACACCAGCCGCAGGCGGGTGAGGTCCTGGGTGTCCACCATGCCAACGGGTTTGCCGGACTCATCCACCACGACGATGTCGTCCACACGGTTTTTTTCGAGCGTGGCCAGCACCTCGGCGGCGAGCCGGTCTGCCTGAATACTGACCGGGCGCGGGGTCATGAACTCACGCACAGGCAGGTCTGCAATGGCGTTGTTTTTCTGGAAGGCGCGAACAAAGTCTCCATGCGTAAAAACCCCAGCCAAGCCGCCGTCAGAATTCGCCACGATGGCAGCGCCGCTGCGGGCGCGCGTCATGGCCTGGAGGGCCTCCCGCACAGCCGTTTCCGGCTGGATAACGGCGAGTTGATCGCCACTGCGCATGACATCGCTGACACGTGTGAGCAGCGCACGCCCCAGCGAGCCACCGGGATGCAGGCGGGCAAAGTCCTCGGACTGGAAGCCTCGCGCCTCGAGCAGGGCCATGGCCAGGGCATCGCACAGCACCAGCATGGTGGTGGTGCTGGAGGTGGGGGCCAGGTTTAGCGGGCAGGCCTCCTGGGTGACGTGCACATCCAGCACCACGTCTGCATTTTTAGCCAAGGTGGACTGAGCACCGCCGGTGATGGCGATGATCGGAATGCCGAAGCGCTTGAGGTGAGGCAGGAGGTCCAGCAGCTCTGAGGTCTCCCCGCTGTAGCTGAGCATGACGGCCAGATCCCCCGGATCCACGACCCCGAGGTCGCCGTGCAGGGCGTCACCCACATTGAGCAGGACCGTAGTGGCTCCGGTGCTGTTGAGCGTGGCGGCCAGTTTGTGCCCGATGCTGCCGCTTTTGCCAACACCGCAGACGATCACCTTGCCTTTTTGGCGGACAGTTGAAAGCAGCCGCTCAATGGCCTGGGCAAAGGTCTCGTCGATACGCGCGTGCAGCCGCTGGAGCTCTTCAATTTCCAGCTGGATGACTCGGCGGGCTTTTTCGGGGTAACTCATGGACCCTAAACATTAGGCGGGGAGTCAGATGCAGCAACCAAGTGCTTGAGTGTGGCACGTTTCCCGGCCATGGTGAAGGCAGATTCCTCTGAATTGATCTTCATTCCATGCCCTCAGGTTCCATCGGCTCTCATCGCGCCTTCATGGGTGTAAGCATCACGCTGTGCGTCATCCTATCGCTGACTCTCTATGTGGGTTGGAAATGGTATTTTGACAGCTTGGTTAGCAGGACAACACTGATAGAACTGGCCAAGAAGGCTGAAAAACGCGTTCAGGATCTGGAAAATCTAGGGATCAACGTCGAGCCGCCGCATGCTGATCTTAGCGCCGCCACACCGCTCAAAATTATGACAGGTAGCGCTGAGAGCCCTGGATCACCGGCAGCCATCACCAGCAGCCAATCCCCTTCATCCCCCCAGCCGACTTCTGCGCATCCCGCAAACTCAGTCATTAAGGAACTACCTTTGAAGGAATCGAGCGAAGAATTCACTCGAGCCCTGGAACTGCTGGAAACTTACTGGAAAACCCCGTCATGGAAAGATCGCGTCTCCCTGGTAGCCAATTCAGACAAGGTCGCCGCCATGATGAAGGACTACTATGAGGTGCAGGGAGGCAAAGACCCGGTGCCAGGCAACCTGCTGGGCAAAGCACGCTATGAGATCGACGGGACGGAAATTCTGTATTTCAGCTATGGCAGCAGCCGTCCGACCGGATCTTTAGAAATTGCCATGCTGCATGGCCCGGATGGGAAGTTCCTGATCGACTGGGAAAGCCTGACAGGCTACGGCGAACTCTCTTTCCACGAATTCCGCTCTCAGCGACCGTCCAAGCCTGTGACCATGCGTGCCTACGTGAGGCTTTTTGACTATTACAATTTTGAATTCTCCGACGCCAAGCGTTACATTTGCATCAAGCTGATATCGGAGAGCGGAGATAGCTCCATCTATGCCTACTGCGAGCGTGGAACCAAACTGTCCCGATGGCTAGAATCTGACCTAGCCACCACAGGGCCAACGGGCTTCAAAGGCTATCTTATGAAGCTGTCTTTCCCGCCAAGTGCGCAGTCAAATCAATGCGTAAAACTGGAACAGGTCGTAGCCCAGCGATGGCTCAAGCTTCCATAAGAAATCTCAAGCCGGGGGCTAGCGAAGAAGTAACGGCCTAAGATTACTCGCCGTCACGGCCGATAGCCTCAACAGGGCAGCCGGTCAGAGCCTCTTCGCAAAGAGCGCGCTCTTCATCAGACTCAGGCTGCTTGAAGAGGTAGGAATGACCGCCATCGTCGTCGCGCTTGAAGTTGGCAGGAGCCGTTTCGCGGCACAGGTCACAGTCAATGCACTGGTCATCAACATAGTAAGGACCGGGAACGTTCTGGGCGTATTTGTTTGCAGCGTCTGCCATGGGAATCTGGGAAGTGAGGGGGGAAGTGACATTAGTTCCCGAGCCCCGGCTTTCAAACGGTTTTTTGCCCCCTCCCCTTCCCGCTTTGTCTTCTCAATTGACGGAGTCTTTACAATAAAAGCTGGCCTCAAGCGTGATGCTGGCCGCATCATCCACTGAAACTGGTATCCAACCATGAAAACACTCGCTTTCGCCCTCCTGCTGCCGGCTTCCTTGCTGGCAGAAAATGAAATCGGATTCATCGAACGCTTTGCCCTTGCTACCGATCGAGAAAAAGCCCTCGGTGAGCTGGTGCCGGGCTCGCAGGAGTATTACTTTTTTCATGCACTGCATTATCAAAACACCCGAGATACTGCGAAGCTAGAGCAGCTTCTCAGCCAGTGGAGGGAGCGCATGCCCGATGAGAACGAGTCCCGGCGCATCATCCTTAACCGTGAAGCGATTTTGAATTATGAGCGTGACCCACAGGCCACGCTGAAGTACCTGGTTGAGCGTCTGCACATTCGCCATGATCACCGACAGCAGATGCGTGACCCCAAACCTGATCTGCCCACAGAACTGGATCAGGCCAGGATCCAACGTGAGATATTCCTGCGTGATGCCATGCAGCATGATCGCAGCCTTGGCTCTCTGGACGAGAGAGAACTGGCCGCCCTCATTCGCGATCAGGTGCCGCTTACAACCGATCAACGCCGAGCTGTTCTGAGCAGGCTTCAGCGCCCGGATGTGCAGAATCTGGTCCAAGCCATCATCGATGATCTACAGGCGGACAAGGCACGCAGCTTTGGCTACCTGCCGATCCATAAGGCGCTGCTGTCCGAGCAACTGGACGAACTGCTGAAAACTTTCCCCCACTGGCTGGGACAGCAGGCGTTTGTTTACACCCGGCTGCGGAAGATGGCCCCGTCCGCCGATGTGAACCTGGAGTATGACGATGCCGAGCGTGAGGCCTGGCTGGAGCGTGTGTGGGCTTTTGCCCAAAAGCTGCCCCCTTCCCAAAACACGCTCAAGGCACGCATCCTGTACCAGCGTCTGGATCATGACCGCAAAAAGGGCGTGTATGATCGCGCGCGCTTCAGCGAGTACCTGAAGCTGCCGCGCCAGCTCGACTACATCAACTACACCTACATCAAGGACATCAAGCCGGGAGAGATCTGCAACCTGAACGCGGATCTGGGGGAGGCGCTGCTGGTCTCGCCGCCCATCACCACAGACGAGCCACTCGTTCGCGAGTACTTCCTGAATCTCTTTGCCGCCGAAGTCAAAGCGGATGCCGACCCCAACGAGGTGCTGGCGCAGTGGACGACTTACATCGCGGAAGAGTGGCTGACGCCGGTGCTGGCAGAGGCGCTGATCACCCAGGGCATCGGCAGCCCGGAACGCTGGGCGTCCCTGCTCACTCCTGCGGCATTTCAAAAGCTGAAGGAGCGTGTGGACATTGAGTTTCCAGCCACCAACAAGCCGCAGTTTCTGCCGGGAGATGACATCCAGTTTGACGTGACCGTCAAAAACACGCCCAAGCTGATCGTGAAGATATTTGAGCTGAACACGCTGAACTTTTTCCAGACCCAGCAGCGCCAGCTGAACACCGACGTGAATCTGGACGGGCTGGTGGCCAACAGCGAGGAGACGCACACCTTTGAGGGCGGCCCCTTTCTGCGAAAGCGGCAGACATTCAAGTTTCCCGCGCTCAAAGGCAAACGCGGCGCGTGGATCATCGAGTTCATCGGCGGCAGCCGCAGCAGCCGTGCCCTCATCCGCAGCGGAGAGTACCACCTCCTACAGCAAACCGGCCCCGCAGGAGACCTGATCCTGGTGCTTGATGAAAAGAACCAGCCGGTCAACGATGCCGTGGCGTGGTTTGAGGGACGCAAGCTGACACGCCATGAAAAGCTGGGGCGCATCGTGATCCCATTCACCAGCCAGCCCGGGGGCAAAAACCTCATCATCGGAGACGCCGCCGGCACCTTTGCCACGCTAGCAAGCTTCACTCATCATGCGGAGCGTTATGAGCTGGATGCGCAATTCCACATCGAGCGCGAGCAGCTTCTGTCACGGCGCGAGGCCACCCTGGCGGTGCGCACCGCCCTGATGCTGGGGGAAGCTCAGCTTTCCCCGGGGATGCTGAGCGAGCCCAAGCTCGCCATCACCAGCACCACGCATGACGGCATTTCCACCACACACGAGATCAAGGGGCTGAAGCTGAGCGCCGACAGCGTCTTCACCCACAGGCTGACGGTGCCTGAACGGCTTGCCTCCCTCAGCGTCACCTTCAGCGCGCAGATCGAGGCGGTGAGTGAAGGCGGCAGCAAGAAAGAACTCACCGCCAGCCATACCTGGACGCTCAATGGCATCGACCAAACCGATGCCGTGAATGACGGGCACCTGAGCACCTTTGACGGCAAGCGGGTGTTTGAACTGCTGGGAAAAAATGGCGAGCCTGCAGCCGATCAGCAGGTGATCTTCACCTTTCGTCATCATGGATTCAGCCGCCCCCAGATCATCCCGCTGAGCACTGATGCAAAAGGCCGTGTGCAGCTGGGCAGGCTCTCAGGCATCGAGTCCGTGGCCGCCAAGATTCCGAACGAGCGAGAAACTGTCTGGCCGCTCACTGAGAGTGAGTGCACGCTGGCTGACGTGATTCATGCGAGAGAGAGCGAAGTGATACGTGTGCCCCTGCGAGACGTGAGCAGCCAGACTCCTTCACTTCTGGTGCAGAGCGCGGGCACCTTCACCGAGGATCTCTCCAAACAGCTCAAGGCAGAGAATGGCTTTCTCATCATGGAAGGTCTCAAGCCAGGAGACTACTCGCTGAGAACCGGCAAGCAGCTCATCACCGTCAAAGTGGCGCATGGAGACAGCATCGGCGGCTGGGTGGTGGGCAGGCACCGCCAGCTGGAACTGAAGGGCAACAACCCACTGCAGATCACCAGTGTGGAAAGCGGCCAAGAATTCATCACCATCAATCTGGCCAACAGCAGCTCGTTTGCGCGCGTGCATTTTGCGGCATCACGCTTTGACCCGGGCAGCGGCATCTTCGGCGGGCTGGGCGGTTTCAGGCGCTTTGGCCCAGGATCGGGAACTCCAGCGCGCAATCCGAATCTGTACTCCACAGGCCGTGAGATCGGAGATGAGTACCGCTACATTCTCGAGCGCCGCTACGCGAAGATCTTTCCAGGCAACATGCTCACCAGGCCAAGACTGCTACTGAACCCATGGGAGATCAGCAGCACCGATCTCAACGAGCTCTCCCAGCAAGCAGGACAGTCAGCAGGCAGCACGCGCGGTGGAGCCGCAGGTGCGATGAGCACCCCGATGCCCGCACCTGCTGCCAAACCGCCGGAAGGAAAAGGGCCGCAGGGCGGCACCAATCTCGACTTTCTCGCCACATCCGCTCCGGTCATTTACAACCTGGTGCCTGACAAGGATGGCGTGGTCCGCATTGAGCGGAAGGCACTGGGAGACCGCCAGCACGTGCAGATCTATGCTGAAGATCTGCACCATGCCTCCTGGCGCACGCTCACCCTGCCAGAGGCTTCCACGAAGTTTTCAGATCAACGGCTGGCGAAAAACCTCGATCCAACGAAGTCATTCACGGAAGAAAAAGAGATCAGCGTGCTGGAAACCGGCAAGACACTCGTACTGACCGATGCCCAGACCGGCAAACTGGAAACCTACGACACACTCGGCAGCATCCACACTTTATTTACCACGCTGAGCCAAGACGAGCACCTGGCCGAGTTTGCCTGGCTGCTGGACTGGCCCAAGCTGAAGGAGGATGAGAAGCGCAAGAAGTATGGCGAGTTTGCCTGCCATGAGCTCAACTTCTTTGTCCAGCGCAAGGACAAGGCCTTCTTTGACGCAGTCGTGAAGCCCTACCTCGAGAACAAGAAGGACAAGACTTTCATGGATGAGTTTCTCCTTGGCCGGGACCTCGCGCATCATCTGGAACCCTGGGCCTATGCTCGACTCAACATGGTGGAGCGCATTCTGCTGGCACAGAGAATCGCAGGGGAAGCCCCCAACACAGCCAGACATGCACGGGAGCTCTGGGAGATGATTCCACCGAACCCTGAGCAGCGAGATTTTCTTTTTGAAACAGCCATGCGCGGACGCAGCCTGGAAAACAATACGGGCCTGGGGTTGAGCTATGGTGCAGCTGACGCACCGGCACCTGCCGCTCCCGGGGTCAATAACACCGGGGCTGCTGTGGCGGCGGACCCTTTTGCGGCTGGAGGAGCGGCACCGGCAGCCGAATACGGCGCCATGCAGGATCCAGACGTGGCGCGCCTAGTGCAGAAGATGAACTCGATCATTCTGCCCTCGGTGAACTTTCAGAATGCCTCGGTTGAGGAAGCGGTGGCGTTTCTCCAGCGCAAAAGCAGGGAGCTCGATCGGAGCCCCTCGTCAGCGGGAGGAAGAGGGGTTCGTCTTGTGATTTCACCTACAGAGTTCAAGCTGAACGCGAGCATCAGCCTTGATCTCAGAGATGTGCCATTGTCGGAGGCCCTGAGGTATGTCACCGAGCTGGCGCAGATGAAATACAAGGTGGGACCTGATGCCGTTGTCATCGTTCCCTTGAGTGAAAACGCGATTGTAGAACGCTCGCAGACAGTCGGCGAACTGCGCAACCCGACAGCCGTCAGAAAAGCAAACACCGTGGAACTCCTCAAAGACCGTAGCGTTAACTCACTGATGGTACTCGGCGGTGCCAGCACCTACACCGGTGCCACCTCCATCAATGCCGGCACCATCGCGCTCTTTGATAAAACGACTGCCGATGACGTGCGTCAGGAGGTGCGCGCGCTATTCCGCGCACTTGGATCCACCAAGGAGTGGGCGGAGAACAACTACTACAAGCTGCGCATCGAGGATCAGAATGACAGCCTCATCAGCATCAACGGCTTCTGGCGCGACTATGCAGCCTGGGTGGCGGCGGGTTCGAAAGGTGGATTTGTCTCGGCGAATGTCGCCGAGGCCAGCAGCACCTTTGCCGAGATGATGCTGGCGCTGGCGGTGCTCGATCTGCCATATGAGGCCGCAAAGCACAGCACCAAGGCCGAAAACGGCAGCTTGACCTTCACCGCTGGCGGCCCCTGCATCCTGTATCATAAGGAGATTAAAACCGCCGCCGCCGATGGCAATGCCCAAGGCCATTTGCTCGTCTCCCAGAGCTTTTTCCGGCAGGACGACCGCTACCGCCAGGAGCGGAACGAGAAGCACGAGAAATACGTGACCACGGAGTTTCTGACAGGCGTGACTTATGGTGCGAGCATCGTGGTCACCAATCCCACCAGCAGTCCTGTCAAGGCCGTGGTGCTGCTGCAAATCCCGCAGGGATCCCTGCCGGTGCTAGGCAGCCAGACCACCAAGTCCAATCAGGTGAGACTGGAACCCTACACCACGCAAACATTCGAGTATCACTTCTATTTCCCCTCAACCCCCGCTCAACAGGGACTCAAGTTTGCCCATTTCCCAGTTACTGTGACGACCCAAGCCGGGGCGTCGGCGGCAAAGCCGTTTGATTTCAATGTGGTGTCCAAGCTGACCGAAGTGGACAAGACATCCTGGGATTATGTATCGCAACATGGCAGCGAGGCTGATGTCTTCAGCTTCTTTGAACAGAACAATCTTGAAAACCTGGACCTGGAGCGAGTGGCCTGGCGCTGCCGTGAAAACGCAGGCTTCTACCAGAAGCTCATCGCCTTCATGCGGACGCACCACCTCAAGAGCGACACGATCTTTACGTATGCGCTGCTCCACAATGACGAGGCCACGCTGCGGGAGTGGCTGAAGCAGCGCTTTGGCGATGCATGCGGACCGTATTTTTCCAGCAAGCTGCTCACGCTGGATCCCATCGAGCGCCACAGCTACGAGCATCTGGAATATCTGCCGCTGGTCAATCAGAGGGCCCATCGTGTGGGCAATGAATGGAGGATCGCCAACACGGAGCTGCTGGGGCAGTACCACAAGCTGCTTGCCATCCTGGCGCACAAGCCTCAGCTCGATGCCGCAGACAATCTGAGCGTGGTCTATTACCTGTTTTTGCAAGACCGCGTGGACGAGGCCCTGACACGACTGAAATCGATCGACGCCAGCAAGCTGTCCACACAGCTCCAGCATGACTATCTCAAGTGTTATGCCGCCTTTTATGAGGGTGCGCTGCCCACGGCACGCGGCCTAGCCGCCAGGCATGCAGACCATCCGGTACCGCGCTGGAGGAAGCTTTTTGCGGAGGTAACGTCTCAGCTGGACGAAATCGAAGGCAAGGGAGCAAAACCTGCGGCTGATGGCAAACCTGATCGTGAAAAGCAGCAGTCGGCGCTTGCCAGCACAGAGCCGGGCTTTGACCTCAAGATTGAGAACAAGACCCTCTCTCTGACCTGGAAAAACCTCAGTGAAGTGACGCTGAACTACTACCTGATGGACCCGGAGTTCAGCTTCAGCAGCAATCCTTTTGTGAGCCAGGATGCCGGGCGCTTCAGCATCATCAAACCCAACCAGACAGCCACGCATAAACTCCCTCAGAACGCAAGCGCGCTCGAACTGGCTCTTCCTGCGGAATTCAACAAATCCAATGTGCTCGTGGAGGTGCTGGGAGCCGGACTGCGCAAGACGCAGGCCTATCACGCCAGCACGCTGAAGCTCGCGCTGACGGAAAACTACGGCCGCCTGGAAGTACGGGACGCCACGACGGACAAGCCGCTGCCGAAGACCTATGTCAAAGTGTATGCGCAGCTGGCCAATGGCACGGTGCGCTTCTTTAAAGACGGCTATACCGACCTGCGCGGCCGCTTTGACTATGCCAGCCTGAACGGACCTGACGGCGCTGCCAATCTTCCTTTGCCTCCCGTGCATGAGGCTCCGCCAGCGAACGGTCTCGACTACCAGATGCTCAAGCCCGCCGAACTGCCAGCGGTGGAAAAGCTGGCCATCCTCATCCTGAGCGACACCCACGGCGCCGCAGTGAAGGAAGTGCAGCCTCCGGGACAATGATTTGTCTTTGAGAGAACCGGCACCGTCAGCACGTGATCAGATCACCCTTCTGCATGAAATCCATCCTCGCCGCCCTGCTTGCCTGCTCCCTCACTCTTTCCGCGCGTGACAAGACGCTCGACATCTACTGGATCGACTCCGAAGGCGGCGGTTCGACGCTGCTGGTGACACCGGCCGGGGAGTCAGTACTCATCGACACGGGCAATCCAGGCGGGCGTGATCCGCAGCGCATTCAGAAGGCGGCAAAGGAGCAGGCAGGGCTGACACGGATTGATCACGTCATCATCACGCACTTTCACGCGGATCACTTCGGGGGACTGGCCGAACTGGCTGAGCTGATGCCAGTGGGCACGCTTTATGACAAAGGCATTCCCGAAGGCAGCCCGGATGGCAAGGCGCAGGACATGCGCTGGACGCTAACGAGCCGCCCGTATCGGGACGCCAAGGTGGAGAAGCGTGTCACACTGGCCGCGGGTTCCGTGGTGCCACTGAAACAAACCGAGGGCAGCCCCAAGCTGACGCTGCGCTGCCTGGGGGCCAACCAGCAGTTCATCCCCCCCTCTCCCAGCCAGCCGGAGAATCCACTGAAGGGCTCGGTGCCGCCCAAGGCTGTGGACACCACGGATAATGCCAACAGCGTGGTGATGCTGCTGCAGTTTGGCGATTTCCGCTTCTTTGACGGCGGTGATCTGTCGTGGAATGTGGAGGAGAAACTGGTCTCTCCTTACAACCTCGTAGGCACCGTGGATCTGTATCAGGTGAATCATCATGGACTGGATGTGAGCAACAACCCGATGCTGATTCACAGCCTTCAGCCGACTGTTTCAGTGATGAACAACGGCCCACGCAAAGGCACGAGCAAGTCAGCGATGGATGCGCTCAAAACCACACCGACCATTCAGGCGATGTATCAGGTGCATGAAAATGTGCGCGATGACCATGAGAATACAGCCGACAAGAGCATGATAGCCAACCATGGCGACCTGGCTGAAGGCTGCGCGGCGCATCACATCCACTGCACGGTGACCGCGGATGCAAAGAGCTACACGGTGGAAGTACCTTCGCAAAAACACAGCCGCACCTTCCAGACTCGATCAAAGTAGCGCTGCACTACTTCTTGACTGCCAGTCTGGAGCGAATGACAGGAGCGAGCCATTTGGCGGTTTCATCAGCAATGACGTTGTAGCCCGCGAGGTTGGGATGGCGGTCGCCAGCCCACCCGGGAAGATGGCCAAAGACGCCGTCCAGATGATTGTCGAGAACGACAACGGTGGGCTCGGTGCCGGGCTGAATGTAGGGGGTGGCGAGGGGACGGAGGTTTTCGGGGATTTTCGACAGCGGAAAACGCCGATAATTGAGGCCGTCAGGATTCTTCTTCAATTCAGCCAGGTAGCGCGGCGCGATGTCGAAGAGCGTGAGTTTTTCATCCTTGGCGATCTGCTTGATGAGAGCATTGATGTCCTCGTGCAGATTGTTAAGTGCGTAGGGGATGACCGTCATGGGAATGAGCATCGCCTTGGGATGGTCTTTGCGCAGACGCTCAAGCAGTTCATGAAAGTCTTTCGCAAACTGGGTCTTGAAGTCTTTGACCTTCGCCTGGTCGTTGAGCCCGTAGCGGATGAAGATGTAGTCGGCCTGGGGCTTGGTTTTCACCGCCTTGTCATAGCGGGTGTCGAGGAGGCGGCGGATGAACTCGCCGCTGACGCCTTCATTGTAAACATCGCAGAGAGGAAGGTCGGCTTCTGCGGCCAGTTTGATGCGCAGGGTGTCCTCGATCTGCGGCTCATCTGGGGCGAGTTTCTTTGGAATGCTCGCCTCGGTGGTGCTGTCGCCAAGAAGGATGATCTGAAGACGCTTTTTGCCCGCCGTGGCATCGCTGAAAACGAAGGGCTTGCCACCGATGAACTGGTCTGAGGTAATGGTAGGGCAGATGCGCTTTTCCACATGGGAGACGAAGAGCTCAGTGCCGCGTGCATGGCTGACGAAGGGCCAGCGTGCGGGGTTGTACATGGTGTCTGTCAGGTCGCGCATGAGCACCACATGTTTGCCGTTTTTGGCCATCTGCCGCAGGCCAAAGGGGCGGCCTGAGACGCACATGTTGAGGTGCACCCCCATGAGAATGACGTTGTCGATGTTTTTTGCTTCGAGGAGGTTCCAGATCTCCACGCCGCTGTCGCTGATGGCGTCTTTTTCCTGGTCGATGCGCAGGACATCGATCTGCTTGGTCCACGGTGCATTGGGATTGAGGCCTCTGGCCGCGAGCTCTTTGGCCCAAGCGGCATGCTCGGTGAGATCGTCGTCTTCGCCGCCGTCGGTTTGGTCGAGGGGATAGACGGCCATCTCTTCGGCAGGGATTTGCTTGCACCATTCAGCAATCTTGTCAGGCAGGCGCGCAGCTGTGGGGGCAGACTTCGCACGCTCACGTGCGGGGGTGCCTTCATAGGCCTTCATGCAGCTGCTCGGCGCATGGATGATGAGCACTCCATCCTTGCGGGCCTTTTCGAGGACCTCGTTCATGCGCGGGGCCATCTCGACCTCGCGCGTCACGGCGTTTTTGCAGTGATGCAGGTCCCACATGTCGCAGACGATGATGGCGGTGCGTGAGGGCAGCCACTGCTCTTTGACCAAAGCCGCCTTGCCAGCAGGGGCGCGAGACTGGAGCGTGAGAGAGAGTGGTGTCTCTGCGGCCAGGCACGAAACAGAGAGCGCGAGGAGGAGTGTGAGCGTCTTCATGAATTATTTGGAAAGCTTCTGATGCAGGTCGTGCACTTTGGCGGCGATGCGGTCTTCCACACTGTCCGCCCAGCCGGCAGCGGCTTCGTAGCCGCCTTCTTTGAGCACACGCAGGCTGGGAACGTAACCGGTGTAGTCGTTTGAATAGCCGGCCACCCACACACCAGCGTCGCCGGCGAGTTCGCGCTTGAAGCGCAGAGAGTAATCCACCACCACCTCGCTACCGAGAGTGATGAACGTCAGGTCATTTCCCAGCTTGATGACCTGCACGGGATAGTCATGGTCTGCACGTCCAGGCTTGGCGTAGCTGAGCTTGATCTCCTCATAAGCGGCACGGATGGGGCCGTTCACAGGACGTGGATTCACCACGAGGGCCATCTCGACCGCATTTGAGAGAGAGCGGCCATGCTGCATGGCGAGCTCCAAATCGGTGACACCTGGGACGACATCGCTGCGTCGTGGATAGGGATTCTGATCTCCACCGCAGCCCATGAGAAAGAGAGCAGTGAAACCCGGACGATGCTCCTGCAGATACTCCTGCGCAAAGCCCGCGTAGTCGCCGCACCAGTTATAAAAGCCGAGGCTGGTGTTGTGACAGGCGTAGCCAAACAAGGTGGCACGCAGTGTGCCGTCTGGTGCCTCAACTCGCAAAGCGGGCACCTCATGATCGACGGGACCATTGGGATTCGGAGCCTTATTGGCGTCTGGATGGCCCTCTGGAAGGGTGTAGTCCCGACGGCGGTTCATGGCAAAACCACAGCGCGCCTTGTTCCAGGTGAGTCGCGCTGGCTGCAGGTCTGCCAGCGCTTTTCCAATGAGCGCGATGAGGTCGCTTTGCAGCTTCTGCGTGTAGTCCCAGGCATCCTTTGCCTTCGGGTTGTCCTTCTCGGCATCTGTCAGTGGAGTGGTGCGCAGAGAGGGCCCGCTGTGCGTGTGAGAGGCGTTCAGCACCAGATGCGCAGGAGGCAGGCCAAAGTCCCGCTCCGCACGCTGCGCCACCACGTGGCGCAGGGGCTGTGGCACACCGATGAGATCAAGTGTGACAAACACGAGCTTGTTTCCCTGCTCATCCTCCAGGGCCAATGCCTTGGCATACAGCTCCTGGACCTTGCCCTCCGCTGGTTTTTTGCGGGCACCATATCCGGCCATCCAGAGCAGCTTTTGCGGCGTGACCGCGACGGTGGCGGATCCGGCCTTCCATTTGGCAGGGAGATAAGGCGCCACCGACTTCGGCGGACCAGCAGGCGAAAGCGGCGTAGCCCCCGGCGGTGCTGCAACTGCGGAGAGGGCACAACCAAGGGCAATGGCTAAGACGCGGAGTGACATGCGCAAACTACGCCTTTCTCAGAGCTTGGATTTCATCCACGAATAAAAGCTGGCACCGATCTGGGCATAGCCCGTGGGGTTTGGATGCACACCGTTGTTGTTTGGGTAGCCATCCACGGGATCGAGATTGAGCTCGGTGGGGACGACGAAGATGCCTTCTTTTTCGCGACCAGAGAGGCGCTTGAGCATGTGCTGCACGATGCGGTGCTGGATGCGCTTCCAGCCCCAGCGCGGATACTTGTCCTTGTAATTCGCTGTAAACCCCTCCTGACGTGCATTCGGCGGCGTGGTCAGCCCCACAGCGAGTTTGGCATTGGGAGCAGCTTTGTGGAATTGAGCGAGGAGCTTGTCCGCGTTGTCGAGCACCTCGTTGATCTTGGCGTCTGGGTTGTTCGGATCAGCCCCGAAGCAGTCATTGATACCAAGCAGAAAGGTGACGACATCGGGCGGCTGATTATCGCAATACTCCTTAAAATAGCGCAGCAGGTCGAAGTCGCCTTTTTTGCCGTCTGCCGAGGGGAAGATGAACGGGCTGGTGGCCTTGCGTGCGAGCGGACCTGCTGCGACTCCGGGAGTCTCCGGAGCGAACTTGGTGAGGAAGTCAGACCACTTCCACCCGCCGTAACCTTCATGCGCAACACCAGGCTTGGCACCTCCAGGCTTGTGCGTGCCGAGCAGCGTGGCCTTGGGATTACCTGGCAGAGCTAGCAGTCGTGCGATCTCGTTGGGATAAAATGAGGCGTGCGTGAGGCTGTCGCCAACAATGAGCACTCGCAGCGGCTTGGTGGATGAAGATTTGCGCGGAGAGATGTGCAGCGTGGTCTGCGCCTGCTCCAGCACTTTGCCGCCGACATCCTTGACGGTGACTGCGAGGGGGTAGTCGCCGACGTCCTTGTCAGAAGGCGTGACGGTCCAGCGGCGATCTTCGCTGGCGCCCAGCTTGCATTTGAACTCAAAGCGGTAGTCCTCGGGCTTCTCGGTGAGGATGATGTTGTCGTAGTAGATGCTGATCGGTACGTCCGGCGTGGCGTACACCACGGGCGGGAGAGTAAGCTGGAGATCTCCGGCGAAGGCGGAAAAGGTGAGTGCGCAGTAGAGGCTGAGAAACCGGTGCATGACACCCACTACGGAGCGCTGCGGGCAAATCGTTCCATGAAGCGCTCAATGGCAGAAATGGAGAGCTGCCCGCCTGGAGTGGCAGGAAAGAAATCCATGCCGTGCGTGCCCCAGGGCATCTCGATGAAACAATGCTCTTCATGTCCGCCGAGCCGCTGGTGAAAGCGGCGGCTGTGGCCGATGCCGACGAGGGAGTCCTGCGTGCCATGCAGGATGAGCGTGGGCAGGCGGCGCTGGTCGAGGAATTCCGTGGCCGAAGCGGTGCGGTAGGCCTCTGGCACCTCGTGAGGATCTCCACCCATGTACTGACGGACGAGTGTCAAAGAATCCAAAATGTCATTCGGCACCGACCACTCGCGGGCGAGGTACATATTGGGCGTGCCATACACATCAATGCAGGCACAAACCTCCAGCTCCGGCATGCCATATGCGCAGGCGGTGGCGATCTGTGCGCCGGCAGATCTGCCCATGAGCACGATCTGATTTGTCCGAATGCCCAGTTCAGCGGCATGCGTACGCACCCACTCATAGGCGCGGCGGGTGTCTTCCGCCTGAGCCCGCCAGGGGTGCTTCGGCGCCAGACGGTAGCCGTAGGAGCACAGCACGTAGCCATGAGATGCCAGCTCCGTGTTTGCACCGGTGAACTCGCCGGGATCGCCACTGTCCCAGCCGCCGGTGTGGGCGATGAGCAGGCAGGGCAGCTCCTTGTCCACGTCGAGAGGCCGGTAGATCACCACATCGAGCGACTCATCCCCCTCCCGCCAGAAGGTGCGTCGCTCCGTCCGCACCTGGTGCTTTTCCACATGCACCGGCTTCCATAGCCGCAGCCAGGAAAAACGCAGCCCGTGCGATGCAGCTATACGGTGCGCCTGGAAGGCGGGGATGAAGAACACCACAGCCAGCAGCAGGCAAAAAACGGCCAGCCAGCGTGAATGCTGAAGAGCGGGATAGATGAGCGCCAGGCTTAGCAGCGCCAGCCAGTGGCCCAGCTCCGTGGCAGCCAGTTGCAACTGCCACTGCCAGCGTGTCGGCGACATGACCCAGGCGTTCAGCGCCAGCAGAGCCAGAAGAATGAGTGCCAGTAAGAGGGCCACGAGTTTCACAAATCATTCACCATCCGCGCCGAGAGCGCTTCTGGATTCACGAATCTCATAAAAAAAGGTGCGGATCTCGCGACCCGCACCTTTTCGTAGAACTGGCTGTCCGATCAACCGGCGATGGTGAAGACCTCGCGGGCGTCTGCAATGCTGCCGGTGAGGGCGGCAGCAGCGACCATGATGGGGCTCATGAGAACGGTGCGGCCGGTGGTGCTGCCCTGGCGGCCCTTGAAGTTGCGGTTCGAGGAGGATGCGCAGAGCTGGTCGCCGACGAGCTTGTCGGGGTTCATGGCCAGGCACATGGAGCAGCCTGCGCCGCGCCATTCAAAGCCGGCCTCGCTGAAGATCTCATGCAGGCCTTCCTGACGGGCAAGGGTATCGACGATCTGGGAGCCAGGAACCGCGATGGCCTTGACGCCAGCGGCCACCTTGCGGCCTTTGATGAACTTCGCCACTTCACGGAAGTCGCTGAGACGGCCGTTGGTGCAGGAACCGATGAAGGCGACATCGATCTTGGTACCCTTGATCGGTTTGCCAGCAGGCAGCTTCATGTAGTCGAGCGCATCCTGGATGGAGATGCGGGCGGGCTCGGTGGCGGCGCTATCAGGAGTCGGCACGTTTTCGGTGACGGCGATGGCCTGGTCTGGGCTGGTACCCCAGGTGACCGTGGGCGGCACGTCTTCGGCCTTAATGTTGACCACATCGTCATAGACCACGTCTTTGTCCGAGGCGACGGCGCGCCACTTGGCCACGGCTGCGTCCCAAGCCTCTCCGGAGGGGGAGTAGGGGCGGCCTTTGAGGTATTCGAAGGTCTTCTCGTCAGGATTCACGTAGCCGCAGCGTGCACCGCCTTCGATGCTCATGTTGCACACGGTCATGCGCTCTTCCATCGTCATGGCGTCAAAGAGGCTGCCGCCGTATTCGTAAGCGTAGCCGATGCCGCCATTGGCACCGAGCAGACGGATGATGTGCAGGATCACATCCTTGGCATACACACCGGGACGGAGCTGCCCGTCCACATTGATGCGGCGCACCTTCATCTTGCCCAGTGCCATGGTCTGCGTGGCCAGGATGTCGCGCACCTGGGTGGTGCCGATGCCGAAGGCGATAGCTCCGAAAGCGCCGTGGGTGGCGGTGTGGCTGTCGCCGCAGGCAATGGTGGTGCCGGGCTGGGTGATGCCCTGCTCTGGCCCGACGACGTGAACGATGCCCTGCTTGCCGCTGGCGAGGCTGAAATAGGTGATGCCAAACTCCTTGGCGTTTTTGTTCAGCTCCTGGATCATGGCCTCGGCCAGAGGATCGGCAAAGGGGGAAACCTGGCTGTCTGTCGGCACGATGTGGTCCACCGTGGCGAAGGTGCGGTGCGGGTAGGCCACCTTCAGGTTCAGATCGCGCAGCATGCCAAAGGCCTGCGGGCTGGTCACTTCATGGACGAGATGGGTGTCGATCAGGAGCTGTGTCTGGCCATTGTCGAGGGTGCCGACGACGTGCGAGTCCCAGACTTTTTCAAAGAGTGTTTTGCCCATGTTGCTTGCGGATTGGTGGTTTAGAGGACCCGCAGCCTAGCACGCCCGGCGGAGGGTGCAAGAATGCCTCTTGGCTTTTGCCACCGGACCTGCCAGCATCCGCGCCCATGAAATGGCTGAAAAATCTCTATGTGCAGGTGCTCGTCGGAATCTTGCTGGGCATCATGCTGGGGCTGCTTGTCCCGCCGGAACGGGCCATTGCCGTCAAGATTTTCGAATGGACCTTTTCCTTTAATGCGACGGATCTCCAGCCTTTTGCGGAGATTTTCATCAAGGCCATCAAGATGTTGATCGCTCCGATCATCTTTTGCACGGTGGTCTGTGGCATCGCCAGCATGGGGGACCTGAAGCGGGTGGGGCGGGTGGGCTTGAAAGCACTGATCTATTTTGAAATCGTTACCACGGTGGCGCTGATCATCGGCCTAGTCGTGGCCAATGTGATCGAACCCGGTGCTGGAATGGAGCACCACGCCACCGCCAAAGACGCCTCCAAACTGGGTGAATACCAAGCCAAGGCACACGACACGAGCACCAAAGCCTTTCTGATGAACATCGTTCCCAAGACCTTTGTGGGCGCTTTTACAGACGACTCCGTGCTGCCCGCCCTTTTTCTGGCCCTGCTGGTGGCGGTGGCGCTCTGCCAGATGGGAGAGAGGGGCAAGTCCGTCCTGGATCTGCTGCACAGCGTCTCGGAGGTTTTTTTCAAGCTGGTGGCCATCATTACCCGTGTGGCCCCCATCGCCGCGTGCGCAGCCATGGCCTACACGGTGGCCTCAGAAGGGCCGGGCATGCTGCTGAAACTGGCCAAGGTGCTGGCCTGCGTCTATCTCACATGCGGGTTGTTTGTCTTCGTTGTGCTGGGGAGCATCGCCTGGTGGAACGGCTTCAGTCTGTGGAAAATGCTCGTTCATATCAAAGACGAGCTGTTGCTTGTGCTGGGCACCTCTTCCTCAGAGACAGCGCTGCCGCAGCTGATGCAGAAGCTGGAAAAGTCTGGCTGCGACAAATCCGTGGTGGGCGTGGTCATTCCCTCGGGGTATTCGTTTAATCTGGACGGCACCTGTATCTACCTGACACTGGCGGCGTTGTTCGTAGCCCAGGCCACCAACACTCATCTCACCCTCTGGCACCAGCTCACTCTGCTGCTGGTGCTGCTGCTGACCTCCAAGGGGGCGGCAGGTGTAACCGGTGCCGGATTCATCACGCTGGTGGCCACGCTGTCCACCATCGACACCGGCATTCCAGTCTCAGGCCTGGCAGTGCTCATCGGGATAGATCGCTTCATGTCCGAAGCCCGTGCGATCACCAATCTTATCGGCAACACCCTGGCCACTCTCGTGGTTGCAAAGTGGGAAAAAGAATTCGATGCGGAGAAAGGAAAGATGCTGCTGCGTTAGGCGCCGCATTTCCCTCCTCTGCACCGCAACCGGATCAAAGCTCGATCTTCATCGGCGGCGGCGGAGCCAGCTTGAGCTTGGGGGCGTCCTCATCAGGCGTCTCGACGGCATCCACCGGAATGGCTTTGCGGATCGGCGAGCCGTCATCGTTCACAGGCGCGGCGCGAGGAACGGCCTGCTCGGAATTGTAGGGGTCGCCACCAATGACGGTGAGTGCTTTCATGCGCACAGGCTCAATGTGAGCCCAGCGAGCGGCAGCGGCGATCGTCGGGGCAGAGTCAAAGCCAGCCACGGGATTTTGATACCCGAACTGCTTGATCTCACTGGGCAGCCCCTCCCCGGTGTGCAGGGTGCAGAAACCTTCCAGCGGTGTGCCTGGCCGCAGGTATTCGAAATAGGTGGAACGCACGGATTTCTCCCGCCCATCTGGCCCCTTGACCTTCTCGTAGCAGTAGTCGGTGGCACGCATGCCGCTGCGCTGGCACATTTCCACGCGCTCGGCCGTCTGCGGAGGCTGAATTTCCTGCGGCACGTAGCGTTCGGCGCTTGCGTTGATCATGTCCACCCACACGGGAAGTACGATGCGGTTGGAGAATGCGCCCGGGTAGATGGTCTTCTGCTTGTCAAAACCCGCCCAGACCCCACAGGTCACACCTGAGGTGTAGCCCAGAAACCAGAGGTCTTTGAATTCGTAGTGAGTGCCGGTTTTCCCGCCGGCAACGAACTCGCCCAGCTTGTAATCCGTGACCGCTGGGCTGCCGGTGCCGCGGTGCAGTGCATCCATGAGACAGGTGTGCGTCTGGTAGGCAGCGATGGGGTCCATGCTCTGCACGCTGCGCAGGGCGGATTCGGAGATCTGAAACACCACCTTGTCATTGCTGTCGGTGATGCGCTGGATGAGGCTCATCTTCTGCGGGCGGCTGCCGAGGGTGGGAAAGTTGGAGTAAGCCAGGCACATCTCGCTGAGGCGGGCTTCGCTGGCACCGAGAAAGGTGGAGGGGTAGTCGCGCATCTCAGTCGTGATGCCTGCTTTTTGCGCCACCTGTTTGACTGTAGGCACTCCGACGCGCTCGCCGAGGCGCACGGTGGCGCTATTTCGACCCTGTACCAGCGCCTCACGGGAACTCATGGGTGCCTGCGTCCATTTGGGATTGTCCACTTCAGCGCCCCACTCGCCCAAGATGCCGGTCAGGCCGCCAATCATCACGCGGCGGTTGTCCAGGGGAGCGTCATCCACCTTGGTGCCCGGATAAAGGCCTGGACTGCTAAAGGCTGCAGCATAGACGAGAGGCGTGAAGGCTGTGCCCACGGGGCGAATCCCGTCCGTGGCGCGGTTGAACTGGCTGTCGCCAAAATCACGTCCACCCACCATCGCGAGGATGCTGCCGTCCTTGTTGTCGATCATCATGGCGGCGGCCTGGAGATATTCCGGCAGCGGCTTGGGAGTAGCAGGGTCGATTTCTCCGCGCTTCAGGCGTGCGCGGTAGTCGGTCATGATGGACCGGAACTGGGCAAAGGTCTGGTGCTCATAACCCGGGCGCTTTTCCACCTCGGCCAGACGCTTGCTCACCGCCTCTTCCGTGGCCTTTTGCAGATCTTGATCAATGCTGGTGTAGATCTTGAATCCACCAATTGATGCACGCTCCTCCCCCACCAGATCCACCACCTCCCGACGCACAGCGTCAAAGACGTAGCTCAGGCGCGGGTCGGAGCTCTGCGGCGCGGTGACGAGGGGCTTCCGCTTGAGCTTGGCAGCCTCATCTCTCGTCAGCGTGCCTTCGATGCTCATGCGCTCCAGCACGTAATTGCGCTCCTTCATGGCACGCTGGGGGTGCTTGATGGGTTGGATGTTGTTCGGGCTTTTGATCAGGCCCACGATGGTGGCGGACTCCTCGATGCTCAGCTCTTTCACGTCTTTGCCGAAATAGCCGCGGGACGCAGCCTGCACGCCGTAAAAATTCACGCCGAAGAAAATGCGGTTCAGGTAGAACTCCAAAATCTCAGACTTGGAAAAGTGCTTCTCGATGCGCTGGGCGATGAACGCTTCAAGGATTTTGCGCTTGTAGCTGCGCTCCAGGAGCTTGAAGGTCTGGCGGGCCAGCTGCTGGGTGATGGTACTGGCCCCCTGCGTGACTTCGCGGGCCATGATGTTTTCCTTCACTGCACGGAGGAGGCCGATGTAGTCCACTCCGTCATGCTTGAAAAAGCGCGAGTCTTCCTGGGCCACCAGCGCGTCGATGAAATGCTGCGGCACTTCCGTCACAGGGACGGGGGTGCGATTCAGCACGTAGAGACGGGCCATTTCGTCGCCATCGCGGTCATAGATGATGCTGGCAGACTCCAGCTTCTTGAGCTCTTCCAGATCGAACTTTTCAGCATCCCTGCGCAGAGGGGCCACAACGACGCTGTAAACCCCGAAAGCCGATACAACGCCAAGCAGTGCTAGGGCCACGAGCGCACTAAACCAGCCACGGCGGTAAATCGGCAGTTTCAGGCCGGCTTCGCCACGCCAGTTGCGCACAGGCTGGGGATCGGGATCGTCACGGAACATGGATTGGGGAAAACGTTGGGTAGTCAAACTACCCGCCCTTCACAATCCGCGCCAGTTCTTTCCCTCTTGTCCCGCATGTCTTCGATGCCCCAAATCCTCCATGAAAAACTCGCCGCCACCCCGTCCGGCAGGCTGCCGTTTGTGCAGGTCATGGATCTGGCGCTTTATCATCCTGAGCATGGTTATTATGGGGCTGGGCCGCGAAAAATCGGCCGTTCGGGGGATTTTTTCACCAGTGTGAGTGTCGGACCGCTGTTTGGAAAGCTGCTGGCCCTGCGTGCTGTGGAGGAATGGCGGGCAATGGGAGAGCCGGAAGATTTTGCCATCATCGAGCAAGGAGCCCACGACGGGCAGCTGGCGGAGGATGTGCTGAACGCGCTCGCTGACCACCCGATGATCCGTTACCTCATCGTGGAGCCCAATCCCAGATACCGAGCCGCCCAGGTCAGACGCCTCGGGGACCAAGCCGAATGGGTGGACAGCCTGGATGCCCTTCAAAAGGGACCCGCCTACGCCTTTTTCATTTGTAATGAACTACCGGACGCCTTTCCTGTGCATCTCGTGCGCTGGAATGGGGCTCAATGGGAAGAGCTCTACGTGGAGGCTGCGGATGCTGGGAAAATTCGACTGGTTCCCGGTGAATGTTCCAGCGCGAAACTGGCGGCGGAGATCGCAAATCTGCCGTTGGATCTCACACCTGGCCACACCTTGGAGATTAATCTAGCCATGCTGGAGTGGCTCCGCTCTCTTGCCAAAGCCGCCTTCCGTGGATCCATCTTCATCGCCGATTACGGCCTCGATGAAGAGGAGTTTTATGCGGACGCTCGAGCGGATGGCACCATCCGCCGCTACCACCAGCACCAAATGGATGGCCGGGTGCTGGAGAATCTCGGCGAATGCGACCTGACCACCCACGTGAATTTCACCCGTTTGATCTCCGAGGCTGCTGAGCTGGGGCTCCCACAGCGGGAGTACGACCTTCAGGGGCGCGTGCTTGGCCGCATGGCAGCCCCCTGGCTGCGAAGCCTGGAAGGCGCTCCACCAGATGCCGCCACCATGCGGCAGTTTCAGTCGCTCACCCATCCCGCGCTGATGGGCCGGTCTTTCCGCTGCCTCGTTTTAGGGAAACCGTCCGCCGGTTGAAACGTTAATAAGGCATATGCGCATTGGGATCACAGGAGCCACGGGATTCATCGGCAGCCGTCTGGCATCACTGGCGCATGATCAAGGGCACTCGGTAGTCGCCTACACTCGTGGTAAACGCTCCGTGCCTGCTGCAGATGCAAAGCTGCAACAGCCCAAAGACGCTCCGCATGCGCTGCCGGAAACGCCGCTGGATGTCCTGGTACATCTGGCGGGAGAGTCGCTGATGGGCCTGTGGACGCCGGACAAGAAGGAACGCATCTGGAAAAGCCGTGTGGACTTTACCGAAGCCCTGGTGGCCCACCTGGGCACGTGGAAAACCGAGCACCGCCCACGTGCGCTGATTTGCGCGTCCGGTGCAGGATTTTATGGCAACTCCGGAGACCGCTCTGTGGACGAAACATCTCCCAGAGGGGCAGGCTTCCTGGCTGATGTGTGCGCAGGATGGGAGGGAGCAGCACACCGGGCGGAAGAGCTAGGCATGCGTGTCGTCACCCTGCGGACTGGCATGGTGCTGGGCCGTGAGGGCGGTGCCTTTCCGCTGCTACGGCGGGTCTTTGGCCTAGGCATGGGAGGAAGGCTTGGCTCCGGGCGGCAGTGGATGTCCTGGGTGCATATCGATGACGCTGCGCAAATCATGCTGCGAGCGGCCGCCACTGACAGTGTTCGTGGTCCGATCAATGTTTGTGCTCCGGGGGCAGTGACCAATGCGGAGTTTACGCAAAAGCTGGCTGCCGCCCTGCAACGCCCGGCTTTTTTTCATGCGCCTTCCTTTGCGCTTCGTTTCCTGTTGCGCGGAATGGCAAGCGAAATGCTGCTGAGCGGACAGCACGTGGTTCCCCGTGCCGCCACGGAGATGGGCCATGTTTTCCAATATCCGGACATCGCCGGCGCCTTCAAGGCACTCGTCTAGAAAGGGGGAGTTGACTGCCGCGCCAAACCACTGTCAACAACTGGAAACCACGTTAAACTCATCCATGGCTTCCCAGCAGACCACCATCGGCATCATTTACGACTATGATCAGACTCTGAGTCCGACCTACATGCAGGATGAAACGCTCTTTCCGCACTTTGGGATCAACCCGGAGCAGTTCTGGAAACGCAGCCGGGAACTGGTAAATCATGAGGGATACGATGGCGAGCTGGCCTACCTGAAATGCATGCTGGACTATCTGGACATGGACCGGCCGACGAATGAGGAACTGCGCAAGCTGGGGGCTAAGCTGAATTTTTTTAAAGGCGTGCCTGAGCTCTTCAACGAACTGAACCAGGTGCTGAACGAGCAGCACCGCCTGCTGGGTGTGAAGATCGAGCATTACATCATCTCCAGCGGGCTGAAGGCGCTGCTGGATGGCTCAGCGCTGGCCCCCTTTGTGCGGCGGATCTTTGGCTGCGAGTTTGGCGAGGATAAAAACGGCCGGATCACCTTCCCCAAGCGCGTGATCAGCCACACCACCAAGACCCAGTACATCTTCCGAATCAACAAGGGCATGCTGGAGCCGCACGAGGATGTGAATGACCACATGGCTCACGAACTGCGCCCCATACCCTTTCAGCACATGATCTATGTGGGAGACGGTCCCACCGATGTGCCCTGTTTTACTCTCATGAAGCGCTACGGCGGGCATGCCGTGGCGGTTTACAACCCCGATGAGGCCAGCCGCAGCAGCTTCCGCAAATGCTACCAGCTCACCGGCCAGGCAGACCGGGTCAAACACATCGCCCCCGCAGACTACCGTCCCGGCAGCCACCTGAGGCTGCTTCTAGAGGAAATGGTCACGGACATCGCCGACGGCATCGTGCGCAAGCGCCGGCTGGAGATCGAAGAGGGCACTGTGTCAGCGCCTCATTTTTAGCACACGGCAATCCCCTTGGACCGCATGTCGCGGAACCACTCCACAAAAGTGGGTACGCCTTGGGCAATGGTCGTGCTGGGCTTGAACCCGATCAGGGCCTTCGCCTTGCTGACGTCTGCGGAGGTCAGGGGCACGTCTCCAGGCTGCTCAGGCAGCTGATTGATGACCGCCTTTTTTCCCACTGCCTGCTCAATCGTGGCAATCAGGTCGTTGAGGGTCACGGTTTGAGAGCCTCCAAGGTTGAAAATGTCGCAAATCGGGCCGGATCGGTAATTGAGAGCCCCGATGATGCCGTCCACGATGTCGTGGATGAAGGTGTAGTCGCGGGCGGTGTGGCCGTCGCCAAACTTGTCGATCGGTTTGCCCTCTTGAATCAGACGGGTGAACTTGGAAATGGCCAGGTCCGGGCGCTGGCGCGGCCCATAAACCGTGAAAAAGCGCAGAGCGACGGTCTTGATACCGTAGAGATGGCTGTAGTTGGAGCACATCTGCTCGCCTGCCATCTTGGTCATGGCATAGGGGCTGATGGTTTGCAGGATGGGATCCGTCTCGGCAAAAGGGACTTTTTTGTTAACCCCATAGACTGAGGAACTGCTGGCGAAGACGAAGTGCTTTGTGCCAGTGCGCCTGGAGGCCTCCAGCAGGTGGAAGGTGCCCTTGATGTTGGTGTCGATATAAAGCTCTGGCTGCTCGATGGATGGACGGACCCCCGCTCGAGCTGCGAGATGAATGACTGCGTCAAAACGTCCCTCTTCGAAGACCTGAGAAACGAACTTGGAGTCCGAAAGATCCCCTTCGCAAACTTTCACCTGGGAACCGAAGGCTCGGACATTCTCACGTTTGATGGTGGGATTGTAGTAATCGTTAAAGCTGTCGATGATCGTGACCTGCCCCGCGCCTTCACGGATGAGGCGCTCGACGGTATGGGAGCCGATGAAGCCAGCTCCGCCTGTGACAAGAATATTCATGCTGAAAGAGGTCTGGTGGTAAGAGTTGCAGTCCACCAGGTGCCTAACTAACGGGCAGCGAGAGGACAAATGCAAGGCGTCTGGAGAAAGGGATTGACGCCTGGGGGCGAATTTCGCTAAATGGTGGGAAATTACCGAATCATGAGCGAACCCGAAAATACGCCACCCACACCCCCGTCTGGCTCCACGCCAAAGACTGCTGCAGTCCCGCTGAAAAAAGAGACCGTGCGCATCACTCTGCGTGGCCGCCCAGGTGCTGGTGTGACCCAGCCTCGTGAGTCGACCTCCCCGATTGCCCCTACGACCGGCGGCATTCCAGCCTCTTTCAACACGACTTCCGTGGTCCCTATGTCGGCCAAGAAGTCCACGGCACCGATTCAGCTGCCCTCCGCTCCGCTGCCACCTCCTGCACCAAAGTCCAGCACTGCGCCGGTGAAGCTTCCTGCGCCACCGATGTCGCCGCCTTCCAAGAAGACGACTTCCGCCATTCCGGTTGTTTCAGCCCCCCCTCCGAGCGCACCTGCTCCTACTGGGGCCATGCCTCCACCTGTGGCACGCCCCTTGGCTCCGCCTACCGCCCCCAAGCCGCCAGGAGCCCCAGTGGCACCCGCCGCTCCGCGTCCGGCAGGCCCTCCTGTGGCTGGTCTTCCTGCAGCTACCCGTCCGCTTGCGCAGAACCCCGCCGCCCCTCCTGCTCCGCGCATGGAAACAGGAGCTCCCACGGTTCCGCTGCAAAAGCCTACTCCAGGCCCACGTCCTGCCGCCCCAGGCGCCGGCACGGCACCCATGGCTTCTGCTGGCTCCGCCGCCCCGCTCCCCAAGGCTACCGTTAAGCTGCAGCCGACGCAGGCCATGCAGCGTCCTTCCGTTTCTGCGCCTCCCAGCGCCCCGGTCAAGCGTAGCGCCGCTGCTGATGCAGAGCAGTTCTACGAAGAAAAAGACCCGGAAGCGGGCTTGGTCCCCCTCTCGGTGATCTGCTTCGTTCTCTCCGCCATCTTAATGTTCATCCAGATCATGGGTGCAGACGCTGTCTGGACCGCCGAGCCAAAGACTGAGTCATCCCTTAAGGTGCCCGAAAGTGGCAAAATGGCTTGGGAAGATCAGAGCAAAAGCGGCTGGCAGAACAATTTCTCCAGCAGGCTGATGAAAATCCCCTGAAGCAGTCGATAAGCATTTTACACCTCAATATCTGACTCATATGCCGCTCGCCTGGTTAGTCTTCCTTCTCGCCGTTGCCACTCTTGCCCTTAACTTCCTCGCCAAAAGCGGTGGGGCCATGTAAGGCACACGAAAAGCTCGCCCACTGAAGCATCATCAATTGCGCGTTGAGCGTTCCTGCCCTGCAGGAACGCTCAATTTTTTTGCGTTTCGGCCCCTCGATAAGGTGGAGGCACGAGCCGACGGAGGGGGATTATCTTGCCCCCCCTCCTGCAGCGTGTTCACCGATGCGCGATGGCCTGAATAAGGAGGGAGGCTTGGCATTGTGGAGACGCGGGAATGCAGATGCATGCGGGAGGGTGAGGGATCGGGACGATTCCTCTTCGCCAGAGCGCCGACAGGTCACATGGAAGGCTGTTGCCCCCATGAGACCCGTTTTTCATCTGTGCGGGGTCTAGTTAAAGCGCAGCCCTCGTCTTGAGGTCATGGAAACGTCGAGCCACTAATGTCATTCAGACAAGTGGAAGAGAGCCTCAGCTACAACCAACGACTCGTAGGCACCTTACTGCTTGCCACCGCGACCACCAGGATTCGGATCCATGTCGAGGTCGAAGTTGAATTTGGGGAAGTCTTTGAGCGTGAAGGAGAGCAGAAGACCGAAGTCAGACATGCCGTTACCGTTGTTCCTGGACATGAAGCCGAAAGAGGCAATCCAGCTGCTGAGGTCTTTGGACAGACTGTAGCTCTGGAACTGAAGGTTTCCGCTGACGGCCTCATAAATGTGGTACATGTTGAAACCGTAGTTTTCATTCATACGTGAATAGAAGCGGGTGTAAATCAGACTGCTATTACGGAAAAATGGATGGTCGTAGATGTATTGATGCCCCATCTCGATTGAGGTGGATTTGTTGAGCATCCAGGTAAGGCTGTTATTGGCCTCAGTGAAGCTGCCTACACCACTGGTGATCGGGAGTTGCAGGTCCGATTTAAAGCTGGCCCAGGGTACAGGCACCCAGAAAAACTCGTTGTAAACATTGGAGATACTGCGGCCATACTCAGGGTCTTTAGCAAACACGTTGATGTAGGTGTTCATGCCAGCCCAGTTATAGGTCTGATCGTCACCACCCTCTGGGGTCTCCCAAAAGGTACCATAGCCATTGCTGACCATGTAATCACGCCTTGTCTGAAAGAGATTGCGGAAGCCCAGACGCGCCACGTTCCAGGAATGCAAACTGTCCACCGCAGTAAAGAGCGGCACATCAATGGAACGCGGACGGGTAGTGGTGGAAAAGCGATCAATGGCAGGCAGCGCTGCATTCTGACTGGCATCCAGGTAGGAGTAGTTCAAGTAAGGCTGGAACACGTGTCTGATGCCATTGAGTCCAAGGAGAGGCACCTGAACGTCACTCCAACTGCGGCTCAGCTTGAACGAGACATCCAGTCCCAGATGGAAGATACCGCGGGTGTAGTTCCCGAGTCCGGTGGCGCTGCCCACAATACCACTGTAACTGGTCACCCCAAGACCCATGCGTGGCGTGACATTGAGCCAGCCCATGTATGTCTTCGGGTAGAGAAACTCGTGGTAGGTGTGAAAGCGGCCATAGCCAGGCTGCTTGAGGCGACTTGAGATGGCCGCCATTCCTTGCGTAACATCCAGCGGAGTCAGATTCGCACTGATTGGCGCTCCCGCGAGGCTGACGAAAGATGCTGGAGCAGTCCCCAGAGGATCTGCAAGAACCCCTGCAAAACCACCTGCGCCCAGAGCCTGAAGCCTCAGCAACTCAGCTTTTTCCTGCTGCCCTACCAGCTCGCCAATGATGCCGGCTGTAATCGTTCCTTGGTGGAAGATGCCTGAATTCCAGAGGGGCCTGCGAGTGAAATCAACCGAGAGCTCAGGAAGCCTGGTCGTGGTGCGGTAAAAATTGTTAAGCTTGAATTTGGCCACCAGAGTGGCGACGTAGGCATCATGCGTGTGCACCAACGACACCAGATTGTCAGGCTCACGGTTGGTGCGGTAGTCATTGAAAAAGAAGTCTTCGTAGAAGTGGATGTCGCTGATTTTGTTGATGTCAAAATCGAGATACCAAGTGCTTACATCCGGCCCGGGCAGGTAGATACGATGCTGGAAATTCACCCGATATCTGTTGGTGGGCACAGGATAACGAGTAGCGCTTGTCGCGTTTGTCGTCGGGGCAGTGTCATTGACCCCATAGATCTTCAGTGTACCAAAATTTTGCCGGTTGGCGCTGTGTCGCAGAGAGATGAAATCCACCCCGGCACCCACACCGCGCTTGCTTCGAAGATCGAATTTATACCTGGCATAGGTGTGATCACCATGCACCACGGCGAGTTGCGTCAGCAGGAAGGCCCCCCATCGGCTTTGATAGCCCGGCCCAAGACGCAGGTTGGCCTCCTCCTCAAGAGACTTCGTCAGTTGGGGAATGTAGAAGTAGGGTGTTTTACCGGCGTAAAGCTTCACATCCTTGAAGATGGCACGATCTCCCGGATACACCGTCAACTCCTTGGCGCTCAGTCGGTAGTTGGGATTCTCCACATCGTGGGAAGTGAAGGACACGCCCGTGGCATCAATTCTGTTTTCGAGCTTGCTGCCCGAATGGAAGTCCTCAGCACGGAAAAAGAACATGCCAGAGGATCTCCGGAGACCACCTCCGGTAGAACCTGCCGCACCCGTGAAGGCAGTGCCAGGAATCCCAGGGGCACCCGCTCCCAGACCGGTAATGACATTTCGCCCAGACATCTCCCCGGTGATAGAATTGTAGGTGATCGAATCCCCTCGATAGAGCATGCCATCGCGCCAGACTGTCACACCGTCTTTGGCGACTACTTCTCCAGTGGACTGATTATACTGGGCGCTGCCGCATCGCATTTCGATTTCCCCGTAGCGGATGTGCACGTCGCCAGTGACTGTGGCGACTCCTGTTTCAGGGTCCAGCGTCGTGGTCAGACCACGAATATTCAGATCGCTTGTGAGGCTGTCGAGGAGGGATTGCCCGCTCGCCGCCCCGGCTGCCGCCAGGACGCAAACAAAGAGCATCACGCAAATTCTGGAAAAAATCATAAATCGGAAACTCACCACGTCATCAAACAGGTAGGCTTTAAACCAAACCACCTAAATAGGCCACCTGTGTCCCAGTGACAAGAAAAAGCAGACATTTTTCGCCTAATCGTCCCCCCGGCCCAACCTGACCGGGCAAACCCCTTTTTTGCTCGGAGCCTGAACAAATTGCAATAGTCTGGCGGCTTTTTCCGGCCATTCTCTCGCAGCCGCGCTCTCCAGCGCCTGGCCCAGATTCATGCCTCCGCAAAAGAGCAGCCGGAAGAGCTCCTTGATGGCCCCACGCTCCTCTGAGGTGAATCCCTGCCGCCTCAGGCCGATCACATTCAGGCCCGTGATGCGGTTGACGCGCTGTGCGGCGCAGTAGTGAGGGATGTCTTTGCTGAAACTGCCATTTCCCTGCACCACACAGTAGTCTCCAATCCGCAGAAACTGGTGAAAAACCGCCCCCCCCCCCATGAAGGTGTTGTTTCCCACATGGATGTGCCCCGCCAAAAGCACCCCGTTGGCAAGAATGTTCCGGTCTCCCATCACCACATCGTGCGCCAGATGGCTGCCCACCATAAGAAAGTTGCTGTCGCCGATCCGGGTCGCTGAACCCGGCTTGCTGCCTCGGTGGATGGTCACATGCTCCCGAATCACATTCTTTTTGCCCAAAATGACACTGCTTTGCGTAGCAGGATCAAAACCCAGATCCTGCGGCTCGCCCCCGATCACCGCCCCACGCCCGATCCGGGTCCCCTCACCTACCACCACATGCCCTACCAGCTGCGCATGCGCCTCGATTTTGCAGCCAGGCCCCACCTCGGCGGCTCCTTCGATCACCACATAGGGGCCGATTTCGACTGAGGGGTCGATTTGGGCGCTCGGATCAATCAGGGCGGTTTTATGAATCATGCGCATGGATCATGGACTTACCCCCGCGAGGGATCAATCCAGACTTGCAGCTCACGCAAAGTTCCTCTTGGCAGTCAGCTCTGCGTTGCCTAGAATGCTCTCCCGCAACACAGCCCTAGGAGAGGTGGTCGAGTGGTTTATGGCTCCAGTCTTGAAAACTGGCGTGGGTTAATCCCCACCGTGGGTTCGAATCCCACCCTCTCCGCCATTCTTCGCCGACTTCAGGAGGCAAAGAATACTCTCCGTAACTCGAAGAGCGAAGGACGAGGTCGCCTAGACTCGCCGGCTTCCATTGACAAGCCTCCATCAAATATCCCCCATGTTCTTTCGGCCCGTTTTTCTTGCCTCTCTGGCCCTGCTTCTTCCACTCTGCACTCCAGCTGCAGAGCCATTGATGGGTGTCTTCGGAGAAAACTCCATGCAGCGAGTGCTGAATTTTGAGAAATGGGTGGGAAGGCCGGTGGATGTCATTCTCTGCACGATCGATTTTCAGAAATGGGAAAACTACCGCTATGCCAGCTGGCTGAGCCAGACGGTGTATGGGCAGCGCGGTGACCGCAGGCTGGTGTATGATGTGCCGATCATCATCCAAGGCACCAGCTATGCAGAAGCCAAAACCGGTGCCTATGACGAGCACTGGAAGTGTCTGGCGGGGTCGATCCTGGAAAACAATCCCGGCACCTATGAGATCGTGATCCGCCCCAGCCATGAGATGAACGGCGAGTGGTTTGTCTGGGGGGTGGGCGGGGCCAAGGCATCACAGATCCCAGACTTCATCGCTTCATGGAAGCGCTTTCATGGGGTATTTCGCGGCGTGCCGGGGGGAGAGCGTTTCCGTTTCAGCTTTTCCACCACGGAAGGTGCCAGCGATCCCCGCCCCATGTGGCCGGGAGACGAGTATGTGGACATCGTGGCCCAGGACGTGTACTGGAAACCCAAAGCCATGGGTGGCGAGGGCTGGGAGACGAACGATCCCAAAGAGGCCTGGGAAAAACGCGTGAGCCCGCACGGCTACAACGAATGGCACGTGGCAGGAATGCTGGCCTTTGCCAAGGCGCATGGGAAGCCCTTTCAAATCGACGAATGGGGCGTGTGGGGCCCTGATGCGGCCCCTTTTGTGGAGGCCATGGCTGCGTTTCTGAAAACGAACGGCGCACGCTCACACACCTACTGGAACTCCAACTCAAGCTATCCCGGCGAGCTCGATCAGCGCGAGAAAGAATGGCCTAAGACCACGCAGGCATTTAAGGCGGCATTTGGAAGAGCGCAGTAATCAGAGTCCATTCCAGACATGCAGCACCGCATAGCTGCGCCAAGGACGCCAACGCTGAGACATCTCTTCAGCCTGCCTGGCGGTGACTCCGCCGAGTTTGTTGCGGACGGCAATATCCTCCTTGGGAAAAGCATCAGGCCAGCGAAGGGCACGCATGGCGATATAGTGGGCAGTCCATGGGCCGATGCCGGGCAGAGCCACTAATTGCGCGATAGTGGTTTCCGGGTTGGAGCCGGGCTCCAAATGCAGCGAGCCGACCTGAAAGGCATTGGCGATGGCTAAAATACAGGCGGCGCGAGCGCGAATGATGCCCAGGCGAGCGATGTCTTCGAGGGAAGCGCGGGCGACCATGGAATGCAATGGTGTGAGGCGGGTGAGTTCGGGAAACGGTGTTTCGATTTTTTCACCGAAAGCTTGGGCATAACGACAGGCGATTTTGGTGGCTGCCTGCACGGTGATCTGCTGGCCGAGGATGGCTCGCACAGCCATCTCGAAACCGTCGAACGCTCCGGGCACGCGCAGGCCGGGTTTTTGCATGACGGCCTTTTTGAGCGTGGCGTCCTGCATGAGATGCGCGGAGATGATGTCGGGCCGTGCGCTGAGGTCGAACACATGGCGCAGGCGTCCGAGCAGTGCGGGCAGAACGGGCGTCAGAGAATGGCTGAACTCCACCTGCAGTGCGTCCTTGCCCGCGGCATGGGAGACTTTGATCCAGCCACTGTGTTCACCGAGGCGGACGGTGCGGGAGTAGGTACCGCCTGAGACGGACTCGACCTCGCGAATGACACGTCCGGCGAGGAATTGCAGCATGGCCTCCCAATCGTAAGGCGGACGGTAGCCGAGTTGAAGAGTGGAGGTGTCGCCAATTTGGAGCCTACCCGGCTGCGCAGCAGCCTCCTTGCGCAGGCGTGTGGGCGGCATGCGGTAATGAGTACTAAAGGCATCATTGAATCGGCGCAGACTGGAGAATCCACTGGCAAAGGCGATCTCGATGACCGGAAGTCTGGTGTCGGTGAGGAGCTGTTTGGCAAGAAGAAGGCGGCGCGTCTGGATGAGTTCGATGGGCGAGACACCCAGCTCCTGCTGCACAATGCGGCGTAGCTGGCGCGAGCTGAGACCAAACTGCGTGGCGATGTCCTCAAGCCCCGCGCCTTCATCCGCCAGGCCTTCATCCATGCGCTGAACGATCAGGTCTGCCAGACGATGCGCCTGATCCATTGGCGCATGGCCGGGAGCAAGCTCCGGACGACAACGCAGGCAGGGACGGAAAGACGCCTTTTCCGCGGCGCTGGCGCTGCTGAAGAAGCGGCAGTTGTCACGTTTCGGCACCCGGGCAGGACAGACGGGCCGGCAGTAGACGCCGGTGGAAGTGACGCCCACATAAAACACGCCGTCAAAACGTGGATCATGGGACTTCAGGGCGCTGTAGGCGGCTTCGTCATCGATGAGATTCATGGCACTTGGAGATGACGCATGCTAGAGTCAATGAACTACGCTGACTGGCTGTTTTCGGACATGAGGTTATTTTAACTCCGTGTCCGAAAACGGCCAGCAGACACTGCCGAAGCAGGTCATCATCGGCCTATGAAAAACCACCCGACATTTTCTCCCTGCTTTTGCAAAACCATGCCCTCGCCAGTGGGAACACTCACCCTGGTGGCGAATGAGCGCGGGCTGGCTGCGGTGCTGTGGGAGGATGATGACCCGCAGCGCGTCCGGCTAGGCCCGCTGCAGGAAAACGCAGCCCACCCGGTACTGATGGAGGCGGAGCGCCAGCTGCAACAATACTTTAACGGAGAACGCGGGAGGTTTGATCTGCCGCTCGATTTCACGGGTACGGAATTCCAGAAGCAGGTGTGGGCGGCGCTGCTGACGATTCCCTTCGGCGAAACACGCAGCTACGCACAGATCGCCGAGCAGATCCGCAGCCCCAAGGCGGTGCGTGCGGTGGGCGCAGCCAATGGCAGAAATCCCATCTCCATCATCGCCCCATGTCATCGGGTCATCGGCTCAAACGGCAAGCTGACAGGCTTTGCGGGAGGCGTGGAGGCCAAAGCATTTCTGCTGAAGCTGGAGGCCAGGGATTTGGCGCTGCATCTGAGCTGAAGGGTAACCCCCGATAGTTCGGGGGTGGTGCATGAACGCCCCATGTGGGCCGTATTCCTGCGGAATGCCCAACCGCACTCTAATTCCCTGCCTTGCCACCGGTCTGCTCGCCGCCCTGAGCGGGGCCGGAAAGGCTGCGCCAGCCGCAGCTCTGGACCCGAAGGTGCAGGCCTACTTTGAGGAGCATTGCCTGAAGTGTCACGATGCCGACGTGCAGAAGGGAGACTTCCGCATGGACACACTGTCTCCAAAGGTGGGCTTTGAAAACACGCCGCAGTGGCTGGAGATCATGGAGCGGATCAATTCGGGCGAGATGCCTCCGAAGAAGGAAAAAAAGCAGCCTGCAGCAGCGGCCAGTGCGCAGGTGGTGGAGTGGATCGCCGCCAGGATGAAGGAAGGCGAGCATGCACGCATGGCCTCGCGTGCCAGGGTGAACTACAACCGCCTCACTCGGGACGAATACGTAAACACCGTGCGTGACCTTCTGGGCGTGGAGTATGACGCCAAAGACCCGGGTGCTTTTCTGGAGGACCCGGAGTGGCATGGCTTTGAGCGCATTGGCTCGGTGCTAACACTCTCCCCCTCCAACATCGAAAAATATCTGGCCGCCGCTGAGACGATCCTGACCGAGGCCTATCCCGAGCCACCGGCCAAAAATGCCAAGCCTGCCCCACCCTTCGGCGGCTCCAAGCCCGTTCTCTATGAAGAGCAGATCAGCGAGCGGCACCGTGAGCGCCTGAGAGAGCTGGGCCTGCTGGACAAGGTGCGCTATGACATGTGGCCGGGCGACATCTTCCGCTACTCAGCACTCAAGGATCCCCTGCCAGAGGCGGGAGTTTACGAGATCAGCTACACCCTCAGCGGTCTGAAGCCGGAAAAAGGCCGCGCACCGCGCATCAAGGTCTATGAGTCCAAGCTGGACCGCGTGCTTTTCGAGCAGGACATCATCGCCCCCGAAGACAAGCCGGTCACAGTGACTTTCCGTGCGCATCTTCCCAAAGGGCGGCCGAACATCGAGGTGTACAATGATGTGCCCGGTCCCTCCAACCTGCCGCGCTCGGGCCGTCATGGCGAGACTCCGTTCATCAGCACCAAGATCGGTCGCATCCCGTGGCAGATGAAGCTGACCGATGAGCAGGGCAAGCCGCGCTATCCATTCCTCATCATGGACTCCATCACGTGGCGCGGGCCGCTGGTGAGCGAGGGCGAGAAGAAGCTGCGGAATGACTACATGCCTCAGGAAGAGGGCAACCTGGAGCAGGCACGCCACTGCCTGGCCACGCTGGCGAAGCGCGCCTTTCGCCGCCCGGTCACGGATGAAGAGCTGGACGGCTATATGGGCATCGTGAAAGCCGAGCTGGCAGCGAAGGAAAAATTCCGCGATGCCATGAAGGCGGGCATGCTCTCCATCCTGTGCTCCAAGAGCTTTGTCTTCCTGGCAGAGGGCGATGAAAACGCGAGCCGCCAGACACTGAACGATTGGGAGATCGCCTCCCGCCTTTCCTACCTGCTCTGGAATACCATGCCGGATGCGGAGCTCTTCGCCCTGGCTCAAGGGAACAATCTTCATGACAAGGCCGAGCTGTCCAGGCAAGTGGCGCGCATGCTTAAAGACGAGCGGTCAAAGCGCTTCACAGACTCTTTCACTACCCAGTGGCTGCGCCTGCGCAAAGTGGGCATGTTTCAGCCGGACAAGAAGCTCTACCCCGACTACGACAAGGCGCTGGAGAACAGCATGATCAGCGAAACCAAGGCCTTTTTCCGAGAGGTGCTGCAGGGCGGCCACACACTGCGGGATCTGCTCCATTCGGACTGGAGCATGATGAACGGGCTGCTGGCGCATTTCTACGGACTACCCGAGGCAAAGGCAAATGGCGGTGACTTTCAGCGCGTCTCCCTTCCGCCCGAAAGCCACCGTGGCGGACTGCTCACGCAGGCGTCCATCCTTTCGCTGACCTCCGACGGCGTGCGCCATCGCCCGGTGCATCGTGGTGTCTGGGTCATGGAGTCCATCTTTGGCAGATCACCGCCTCCGCCTCCTGCCAATGTGGACCCCATCGCCACCAATCCTGCGGCGCCCAAGGCCACGCTGCGCGAGAAGCTGGAAGCGCACATCCACGATGCCAACTGCGCGTCCTGCCACGGCAAGATTGATCCGCTGGGCCTCGCTTTTGAAAACTACGATGCCATCGGTCGCTGGCGCACGGAGGAGGTCACGGATGGCACCGGGGCCAACCCGAAGGTGAAGGCATCTGGCAAGCTACCCGACGGCCGCGAGTATGAAAATGCGGATGATTTCAAAAAACTGCTGCTGACAGACATCGACGCCTTTAATGCCACCTTCATCGAAAAGCTCGCCACCTACGGCCTGCGCCGCAGCATGTCGTTTGATGATCGAGATGATTTGAAAACCATCGCCGCCGCAGGCAAGGCCAAAGACTACCGCCTGAGAGACATCGTCGAGGCCTTCGTTTGTTCTGATCTGTTCCAGAAGCGCTAACCGCCCACCCACACCACTATGAGCAACCTGAATCTCAACCGCTGGCAAATCTCCCGCCGCCAGATGCTGCGCGGCCTTGGTGCGACCATCTCCCTGCCTCTGCTCGATGCCATGGGCGCGCTTCCCGCTCCGTCCAAACCCAAACGCAGCGTCTTTCTCTACATCCCAAACGGGGTCAACACGCTGACCTGGCAGATTGAGAAAGCAGGTGCTGATTATGAATTTACCAAGCCTCTGAAGTCACTGGAGAAGCACCGCGCGGACATCACGCCCATCAGCGGCCTGCACCACCCGATGGTGCTGGGCAAACATCACAACTGCGAAAAGGTCTGGCTCACCGGCGCGAATGTCCCCGGAGATGGCGGAGCCTTCCGCAACACGGTATCTGCGGATCAGCTCATCGCTGAGGTGCAGGGAAATGCCACGCGCTTCTCCTCGCTGGAGATGGCCATCGAGGGCACCTCGCTCGCGTGGTCAAAGGACGGCATCCAACTCCCCGCAGAGCGGAATACGCAGCAGATTTTCAACATGCTCTTCGGTGTCGAGAAAGACAGCAAGGAGACCATCCGCCGCCGCCTGATGCGCCGCGGTAGCATCCTGGATCTGGTGGCCGATGATGCGAAGCGGGTGAACAACAAGCTGGGCAGCGCCGACCGCAGCAAGCTGGATGAATACCTCACCGCCGTGCGCCAGGTGGAGGAACGCACCCGCCGCGCTGATGAGTGGCTCAATGTGCCAAAACCTGCGGTGCCCGCAGCTGAGGCCGCCCGCCTTCAGCGCAAGCTGAGCATGGCGGAGGCTGGTGAGTACTATCGTCTTTTCTACGACCTCATGATCATGGCGCTGCGCACAGATTCCACCCGCGTAATCACCTGCGGCATCGGCGGCGAGGGCAATGCCAGCGGCATTCCTGAGATCGGCATCCTGCAGACACGCCACGGCCTTTCTCACCACAATGGCGACCCCGAGCAGCTCCGCCGCCTGACCGAAACCGACACCTTCCTCGTTGGCCAGTTCAGCTATTTCCTCGACCAGCTCAAGGCGCTCAAGGAGGAGGACCACAGCCTCCTCGATACCACCCAGGTGCTGTGGGGCAGTGGCATGGCCTATGGCCACAGCCACGGAAACGCGAACCTGCCCACCATCCTCGCCGGAGGCAAAGCCCTCGGCTACAAGCACGGCACGCACGTGGACTTCAACCTGCCCAAGATTGGCAAATATGACGTCAGCAACGCCACCGAACACTACAAGATCTGCTCCCGCCCTGTGGACAGCGATGCCCGCGTGAGCAACCTCCTGCTGACCATGCTGCAGCGCGTGGATGTGAAGACGGATGTGTTCCAGGACAGCCTCAAGCCGATCTCACAGATCGTGGCGTAGCACCGGACTGTTTATCACCCGCCTCCAGATTCTCGATGCGCTTCCTCGTTCTCCTTTTCGCACTCTCACTGGTTCACGCTGAAGACAAACCCAAATTCCGCACGGATGCCGACGGCCCTGTCAAAGCGAACGAGAAACGCAAGGCTCCGAAGGATCGTAAGCCGGAGGATCCGCCGGAGTGGTTTCCGCTCACCGCCGGAGAGTTTCCGCCCGAAGGATCAGCCCATGCAGTCATGGGTGAGCTGATCCACGTCGAGCATCTGGAGCGGCGGGTTCAGATTCGTGTGGACCGAAATGACAGCCAAGAGCGCGGCATCTGGGATCTGCCTCTGGACGCCACGCTGCTGCCCTATGGCTCCGTGTGGTATCAGGGCGCGCCTGCCGCGCTGCAGGACATCCCGCTCGGCACCCACCTGCATGGGTGGTTTTACCAGGCAGTAATTGACGACAAGACACCGCTGCCAGACACTTGGTACAAGCGCAAGACGCCCGAGTGGGAATTCCGCCGCTGCATTCGTATCGAGGACGAGTTCTCCTTCCACGCGCGGCAGCAGCAGCTTTGGAAAATCGACAGTGTGGATCTTGCCACCAAGAAGATCACCGCCACGCTGCAGGATAGAGGCAAGCCCAGCGGCCAGCCCAAGCTCTTTGATCTGCTCAGCAGCACCCGCGTTTTTCAGAAAAACAGCATCGCAGACCTGAAGGCGATTCAGCCCGGGCAGACGGTTTTGTTCAACCTCACCTGGGTCACGCTCTATGGACCAGGCCGTGTCACTGACATCTGGCTGGATGAACAGGCGCGCACGCTCGTCACAGCAAACCAGCTCGAAAGGCACCGCACCTACATCCGCGAGCGCGGCTTGCCCGGATGGATCACTGAAGTCGATGACGAGAAGCAAATCGTCACCGTCGTCTTTTTTGACAACGTGGACCCCAAACTCTTTGACGAGCTGAAAATCAAAGATCCAAACGCCCCGCCGCCCAAGGATGGCAGCCCGCCACCTCCTGAGCCACGCGGTGGCCTGGCTGTGGCACTCGAGACTCTCATGACCTACGATCCAGTGAATGACCGCAAGACGGGTGGAATCATCGAAGTGAAAAAAATCCCGATGTCTCCCGGCTGCAGTGGCGTGCAGATGAAAATCAGGATGGACATGATGCTGGAAGGCTACCGCCCCAGGCGCGTCGTGCGTTTTTATCCCGAGACTTGGAAAGTCATCGCCCTGCCCAAAGAGGAGGAATATTTCGGCAAGGAGTGATGGTTATCACTCAGGCGGAAGGCCATGCATCCCTGATTTATTCGTCCGGTTTTGACACCGCTAGCGAGATACATGGCCTGCCAAACACGTTGGTATTTCCCCTGATGAATCGTTTGTTTTTGTTTTTCGCCATCCTGCTGTCAACCGGCGCCTTTTCTCAGACCACCGAGACGGTGGGCCATGCCGTGATGGATCAACGCCACAAGGCTTTGTTTCAGCAGACTTGCATTTCATGCCACGGCCCCGAAAAGCAGAAGGGCAAGTTCCGTGTGGACGACCTTTCCTTTGAGATCAAAGACATCGAGACGGCTGAGAAGTGGCAGAAGGTGCTGAATCAAATGAACTCTGGCGACATGCCGCCGGAAGACGAGAAGCAGCCCACGAAAGAGGCGAAGGCGGATTTTCTGGACGATCTGGCCAATGTGATGGTGGCGGCACGCCGCAGCCTGGGGGATCAAAAAGGAGTCATCACCATGCGCCGCCTGAACCGGCGTGAGTACAAAAACACGCTGAGGCAGCTTCTGGGCGTGGACGTGAACGTCTCGGATCTGCCTGCGGACGGCGGCGGCGGATTTGACACCGTGGGGGCCAACCTCTTCATGTCGGCGAACCAGTTTGAGCAGTATCAGCTCATCGGACGTGAAGCCATGGAGGAGGCTTTTGCTTGGCAGGCAGCCGCGAGTGTGGAGAAGAAACTTCACTATGAGGGTGAGACCACGACGCCAGTAGTTCGGAAGTTTGTGGACTACCAGATCGACGCCCAAAAGCGTGCCCAAAACTGGGTGAAGGCCGTGGAAGAGGCGGCGGCAAAGCCTGAGAACAAGGACATCGTGGCGAAGATCCGGAAGGAGTCGAAGAACGACAGCATCTTCCGCCGCGAGTGGGCACGGATCCCTGGAGCGCCGAATCCACGCTCTTTTGGTTTCGACAAGAAGGGCGAGAATGATGCGGACCTGGCGAATGACTCGCTGGGAGCAGGCTGGCTGAAGTATCACCAGTATTACATCGCGCAGCCTGCGGTGGACAAAGGAGCTTACCTGGGCACCCAAACTCGGCACCCGGCGGAGCTGAATGTGAACTACATCGAGCTGCTGGTGCCATTTGATTGGCCGGTGGGAAATTACGTGGTGCGCGTCTGCGCTGGCGCCACCAAGGATGCCCCGCCCGAGCGGCGCTTTCTCGACTTCGGCATCTATGCGCGAACCGGGCGCGTGATGGCGACGCATGAAATCACCGCCAGCATTGAGAAGCCGCAGGTGATCAAGATTCCGCTGACACTGACACGCAGCAACATGACACGGGAAAACCGTCTGCTCTTTGTGCGCGAAAAAGGAAGCTGGGACACCAACGAGGAAGGCGGGCGCAAACGCGCCGAGGCGGTGAAGCGCAACGGCATCGGTCCGGAGCTGACGCTGTGGGTGGACTGGATCGAGGTGGAGCGTGTGCCGGATGCAGCCAAGCCGAAACCGCCAGGCATTGCGGCGCTGGGCATTCCGCTGGATGACAAGGCCCCTGCGCCCACTCCGCAGGAACTCCGCGCAGGATTGGAACGCTTTGCTACGGAGGCATTTCGTGGGACCGCGCCCACGGCAGATTATATCGACAAGCTGGCCAGGCTCTATGAGGTGCGGCGGAAGGCTGGCGACAAACACAGTGCTGCGCTGAAGGAGACGCTCTCTGTCGTGCTGTCGTCACCGATGTTTCTGTATCTGGCGGAGCCGATCCCTGATGAGAAACACCGCCCTCTGACGGGTCCGGAGCTCGCCACACGTCTGGCCTATTTTCTCTGGAGCGCACCACCTGATGCTGCGCTGCGTGATCTGGGCAAAAATGGTGAACTCTTGAAGCCCGAAGTGCTGGCCGCCCAAACGGAGCGACTGCTCAATGATCCGCGTTCGGCGAATTTCCTCGAAGCCTTCACGCATCAGTGGCTGGGGCTGGATCGAATCGATTTCTTCGAGGTGAACCGCACGCTGTATCCGCGCTTTGACACGGGCACCAAGGTGGCTGCGAAAGCCGAGATTCATGAGACCATGGCGCATGTCATGCAGACAAATTCCAGCCTGCGCGACTTGCTGAAGGCTGACTATGTGATGATCAACCGCGTGCTAGCCCACTACTACGGCATTCCAGGTGTGAAGGGAGACGGATATGAAAAGATCAAGTTGCCCAAAGATTCGCCTCGTGGCGGTCTGCTCGGCATGGCGGCCGTGCATTTCATGGGCGGCAATGGCGAGCGTACCAGCCCTGTGGAGCGCGGTGCCTGGGTGCTGCGCAAGCTGCTGCATGATCCGCCCCCGCCTGCTCCGGCAAACGTGCCCGCGATCAAGCGGCTCGCTGGAAAAGTGCTCACCACCCATGAGCGCCTGCTCGCGCATCAGGAAGATCCGGAATGCGCAAGCTGCCACCGCAAGATCGACCCCATCGGCTTTGGCCTGGAGAACTTTGATGCAGCCGGACAATGGCGCACCGAGGACAGCTACATGGCAGTGGATGCCAACGGCAAAGCCGATCCAAAATCCAAGAAAACGTGGACGATCGAGGCTGCGTCGGCGCTCTACAAAGGACCTGCGTTCAAGGACTTCTACGGCCTGCGCGACATCATCGCCGCCAGATCAGACGCCTTTGCCCGAGGCTTCAGCGAGGCGCTGCTGGAGTTTGCACTTGGAAGACCGCCCGGCTTCCGCGATGAGCCGCTCCTCACCAGCATGGTTCAGCAGGCTGGAAAAAAGAATCTCGCCATCCGCGAGTTTATCCACGCGCTGGTCGCAAGTCAGGAGTTCCACACGAAGTAATCTCTCACCGAAAAATCACATGAGCCCCTCTCCCGTCTCACGTCGCCACTTCCTGCAATCCAGCACGGCGCTCATCGCGCTGCCTGCTTTGGAGTCTCTCGGATTTCGTCGCTTTGCCTCGGCAGCCGCTCCTGTGGCACCGCCAAAGCGTCTGGTGTTTCTGGGCTTTGGCTGGGGCATCACTACGGAGAGCTGGTTTCCAGACATCAAGCAGCCGGGCACAGACTACACTCTGCCAGAAGGCTTGAAGCCGCTCGCACGGCACAAGACGGACTTCACTGTGGTTCAGGGGCTGTGGAACAAATACAGCAACGACGGCCACTGGGGCAGCACCATGTGGCTCACGGGGGCGAACCGCTTTGGCGAGCCCGGACAAAATTTTCACAACAGCATCTCAGCAGACCAGGTGGCGGCGGCAAAGCTGGGTCTGGACACGCGCTTTGCCTCCCTGCAGCTCAACGGCAGCGAAAATGCGGAAGCCTCCGGCCACGGCCCCGGACTCTCGATGGCCTGGGACGTGAGCGGCAAACCCATCGGCGGCCACAAAGGCCCCGTAGAGGCCTATCACCGGCTTTTCTCCAAGGACACCACCCCCATCGAGCAGCAAAAGGCCATGCTGGCGCAGAAGCGCAGCGTACTGGACACGGTGATGGAAAACGCACGCACCCTGCAGAGCGGACTTGGCAAGACGGACAAGGGCAAGCTCGAAGAATACTTCCAGGGCATCCGCGACATCGAGACGCGCCTGAGCAAAGACGAGCAGTGGATCGGCGTGCCGCAGCCCAAGGCGCCGATCCCCGAGCCTGCTCCCGGTCTGGCTGGCAAGGAGGAGATCAAGATCATGTATGACATCATGATTGCCGCCATGCAGACAGACAGCACACGCGTGCTCACCTACCGTCAGCCCGTCAGCACGCTGCTGACGAGCATCGGCATCAAAGTGGCTCCGCATGACATGAGTCATTATCATTCCACCCTGGGTGAAAAACTGGATGCCTCCAAGCAGCGCGACCTAACGCAGAGCGAGCTGCTGGCCGGTCTCATCGACAAGCTGAAGGCGACCAAGGAGGTGGACGGCAGCCGCTTGTTTGACCACGTGGCGCTGGCCTATGGCAGCAACATCCGCACCGAGCACAGCCTGGACAACTGCCCCACGCTGCTCACTGGCGGCGGAGCAGGCATCAAACTCGGGCACAACATCGTCGCGCCCAAGGACACGCCGCTGTGCAACGCCTGGCTGACTCTGCTGCATGGCATTGGCGTGAATGTGGAGCGCCATGGCGACAGCTCAGGCGTGCTCAAGGAACTGATCGCCTAGCCCTTTCGCTTGCTCATGAAATCGTCACTTCTCATCGCAACACTGCTCGCGGCCAATCTCCACGCCGCCGACATCGAGCTGACCGAGACACTCCAACTGCCCGAGTGCCACAGCATCGGCTGGGTGCGGGCGAATACCCAGGTGAAGGGGCAGAAGAACTGGAACGGCGTGCTGGACGAGGCCAAATGGGGCACGCCTTCGCCACAGCAGGCGGTGGAGCGTAGCTGGGACTGGAAGCTCAGCGATGAGCAATGGCAGCAGGCCGTGAAGGAAAAAGGCGAAGGCAAAAAGGAAGACGTGAAGTTTGACCTCTGGATTCCAGAGGGCGTGGCGGTGGCCAGGGGCATCGTGGTCATGTCCGGCCATGGCAGCGGAGAGGCGCTCTACAAGCATGCGGAGCTACGCAAGATCTCTCGCGAGCTGCATCTGGCGCTTTTCAAATTCAATGGCAACCCCATGCAGCGCGGCTTCTGGCCAAGGAGCCTGCTGGATGAGCGGCTCAGGACCTTTGGCCAAAGGGCGCAGCATCCCGAGCTCGAAAACGCACCGCTCTTTCTCTACGGCCACTCAAACGGCACCGGCTTCTCCGCCATCTATCCCGCCGAAAGCACGCGCGTGTGGGGCTGGGTGTCCATGCGCCCAGGCACCACCTATCAGGTGTACCAGCCCGGCGCGGCACAGATCCCGGGACTGGTGATCTTTGGGGAAGACGATCCGTTTTTTGCCCGTCCCTCCAAGGAGGAAAACATGGGCGTCGTCGAGGCCATGCGCAGGAAACACCGCGCCCTGTGGAACTACGCCATGGAGCCCAAGACTGGCCACGGCCCTGGCGACAAGACCTGGCCGCTGGTCTTCTCCTTCCTGCGCCATACCTTTGCCGCCCGCGTGCCCGCATCTGCCGATCCGCTCAAAGGCCCGGTGCAGCTCCAGGCGCTGGCGCTTGAGCAGGGCTCGCTCGGGCAAAACTGGGACGCTGCACGTGGCGGCTACCAAACGCTGCCGACAGCCCCCTTCGCCTCCTTCGCGGGAGACAAAGCCGCCGCCTCCTGGCTCATTCATGCGGACTATGCCTCCGACTGGCAGATGTTTCAGCGGGATGGGCAGATCACCCGGCCGTAACAGCCCATGGTGGCATAGTGACTGCTCATCCCTCGTCAGATCACCATCGCGCACCTCCAAAGCTTCCGCACCTGCATGTCCTTTCGCAGTTGCAGACAGGTCCACCCATTGAAAATCAAGCGCATGCACGTGCGATTCTGGCATTTTTCCTGACGTCACCTTGCGCTTTCTTTTTATCCGACACAGCGGTTTGTGGTTGCCTCTGCGAGCGTGCAAGACAGTTTGAGAAGACCATTTCCTGATGAAACCCAAACAAGAATCCACCCTGGCCTGGTACGTGGTGCACACTCGCCCCAAGTGCGAGCACATCGCCGCATCGCTCATGGCGGGGCTGGAGGGCGTGGAGACATACTGCCCGCGCATCCGGTTTCAGAAGAACACGCGGCGGGGCAAGGTGTGGTTCGTCGAGGCGCTGTTTCCGAGCTACTTCTTTGCGCGGTTTGTGCCTCTGGAGTCGCTGCGGGCGGTGAACTACTCGCAGAACGTGATCAAGGTGGTGGACTTTGGGGACACGCTGACGCCCGTACCGGATGCGGCGATCGAGGAGCTGAAGGCCGAGATGAAGGACGTGGAGATTTGCGAGGTGGAAGTGGGTGTGAAAGTCGGTGACACCGTGGAGCTGACCGAAGGTCCGATGCGCGGGATGAAGGGGATTGTGAATGCGATGCTCACGGGCGTTGAGCGTGTGCGGATTCTGCTGGAGTTTTTGGGACGGGAGAATGCGGTGGAGGTACCGCTGTCAAAGATTTTGACGGAGCATCAGCCGCGGTCAGTGCTGGCGGCCAAGTAAGAGTTTGCGATGGTCATAACGGAGCGAGGGAACACGCTGGAGCCATTGGAACGTCAACGAGCCTTGGACAGATGATTCTACAGAGCCATTCTCGACTCGATCAGGCCAAAACTTTTTGAATGGGAAGAGATTAGGCGTGAGGCATGCTGGGCCTTGCAAGTGGCGTGGTGTGGGGTAGCTGAGTTGCTCCCCCTTCCCTTTTTCTTTTCCCATGCTTACCATCCGCGACGTCACGAAGACTTTTAATGCACGCACGCTTTTCAGCGCCGCGTCGATGACCATCAACTATGGGGAGCGGGTGGCGCTGGTGGGGCCGAATGGAGCAGGGAAATCGACGCTGTTTTCGCTGATTTTGAAGACGGACACGCCGGACTCCGGGGAGGTGATCCGGGATGAGTGGACGACGGTGGGGTTTCTGCCGCAGGAGAGCGAGCCGGTGGGGGATGAGACGGTGTTGGAGGTGGCGACGGGGAAGGCGGGGGAGATTGAGGCGCTGGAGAAGGCGCTGAGCGCCTTTGAGGCGGCGGGGGATGTTTCGAGCCCGGAGTATTTTGAGGCGCATGCGAAGCATGATGCGCTGCAGGACCCGCAGACGGAGGCAAAGGCGAAGAAGATCCTGAAAGGGCTGGGATACAAGGAGGAGGATTTTAACCGCCCGGCGCGCGAATTTAGCGGTGGGTGGGTGATGCGTGCACATATGACGCGACTGCTGGTGATGGAGCCGGATCTGCTGCTGCTGGATGAGCCGACGAATCACCTGGACCTGCTGTCGCTGATGTGGTTCCGGAATTACCTGAAAAACTATCCGGGGGCGCTGCTGATCATCTCGCATGACCGCGACTTTATGGATGAGCTGGTGCAGCAGGTGTATGAGATCGAGGAGAGCAAGCTCATCTCTTACCAGGGGAACTACAGCGACTACCTGAAGCAGCGCGAGGAAAACTACGAGCGGGCGATGCAGGCGTACAAGAACCAGCAGAAGGAGATCGAGCAAATCCAGGATTTCATCGACCGATTCAGGTCGGTGGCGTCGAAGGCGTCTCAGGCGCAGAGCCGTGAGAAGCAGCTGGCGAAGATGGACAAGCTGGAGAAGCCGCGGCCGCTGAGGAAGGGCTTCCGCTTTAACTTCCCGCAACCGCAGCGCAGCGGGCAGCGGCTGATCACGCTGACGGACATCCACCAGGCTTATGGGACGAAGCAGGTGTATCGCGGTCTGGATCTGGAGATCGAGCGCGGGGAGCGGACGGTGCTGGTGGGGCCCAACGGGGCGGGCAAGTCCACGCTGATCAAGATCCTGGCGGGTGAGGTGCCTTTCCAGAAGGGTGAGCGGAAGCTGGGGACGAATGTGAAGCTGGGGTATTTCTCCCAGCACCGGGCGGATACGCTGGACCCGGACTGTAGCGTGCTGGAGGAGCTGAAGCGTGTGGCGCCGGAGCTGCGCGAGGATGAGGCGCGGAGCATCCTGGGCTCATTCCTTTTCAAGCGCGAGGATGTGCACAAGAAGTGCCGGGTGCTGAGCGGCGGCGAGAAGAGCCGCGTGAATCTGGTGAAGTTTCTGGTGGATCCGCCGAACCTGCTGCTGATGGACGAGCCGACAACGCACCTGGACATCTGGGCGATCGAGGGGCTGATCCTGGCGCTGCAGAAGTTTGAGGGGACGCTGGTGTTCATCAGCCATGATGTGCATTTCATCCGGTCGCTGGGGACGAAGGTACTGCATATCAATGACGGCAAGGTGACGGCGTATGCGGGGGACTATGACTACTACCTGGAGAAGACGGGCGCGGAGGAGAATGCGCGCGCGGCGGTGGTGGCGGGGTAGTGGGGCCCGGAGGGCCGTTGGTGGTGGTTTGCGATTGCTTGCGGTGGTTGGCCCGGAGTTTCCAGAAGTGGGGGCTTTGGGTGGTGGGTGTTTGAGGGGGCGCTGGGCGACGGACATGGGTGTCCATCGTACTTTTATGCGGGGCGGTGGGTTCTGCGCAGAGGGATGGAGTGACTCGTGAGTCAGGGAGGTAGCGTGCCGCACAGAGGACTGTGCGGACCACGATGGGGGCCGTAGGCTGGCTTCGCGTGGTGCGGACCACGATGGGGGCTGCGACGGGAGAGCGCCGTCACACCTGTTTTGATTCCTCCCAAAGTTTTTCGAACTCTTATCTGTACAGCACTTTATAATCCAATATCACACGACTGTAGCGGTAATTAGGATTGAGTGTTTGACCACCCACGCTGAGGAAATCGAAGGGGATTTTATCAAAGTATACCCACAGTGCCGATTGAAGTGAGGTACTGACTCCTGTCTGTAGCACGATGCCCTGGAGGGTTGAGGAGAATAAGGCGTCGTTGCTTCCACACAGAACAAACAGCTTTCTTAACTGAGGGAGCAACTTCTTCTTCCCCTGATCTGTCGTCACGCTGCGCAAAACCAATTCATGATGGCGCTCATGCAAGTCATTAATGTTTAGAACGTCTCTTTCGGGCGGAACGTGGTTTTCTTGATCAAACAGTTTCTTCAAATCTGCGTGCAGTTCATGTTCCACTGCATGCCGCTTCATTGAGGTGGGGATTGCGCATCCGCTCATGCAGACCAATGAGAAGCAAAGAAAAAGCCTCATGTTGAGTTGTTGGTGACTTGCAGAGCCAAGTCTCAATACCTGGCATCAGCCTGGAAGGAGAAAGCGAAGGCGCGGTGGTGCAGGATGATATGGGGTGGAGATTGTAAACTGGGAACTGAAAACTGAGAATTGCAAACTGGCCGGACAACGGAACAGGACTACTTGGGCAGGGAGGGAACGAGGAGCTTGGCGCGCTCGGCGGCGTCTTTGTCTTTGGGACGATAGCGAAGCAATTCGCGTGCAGCGGCGGGTGAGCCCTGGGCTTTGAGGGATTTCAGGTAGTCGTCGAAGGTCTGCGTCTCGAAGGGCGAGAGCGGACGCGTGACGGCGCTGGTAAGCAGCCAGCGAGCCCACTTGAAGGCGATCTCCTCGCCTGGAGCGGGCTTTTTGGGCACGGCGGAGACGGCGGCTTCGTAGTCCTCTAGGGAGACATCCTGGAGATTGCCGTCAGCGGAGAGATGACGGCGGGCGATGCCTTCGGCGAGCGTGAGGAACCACCCTGGCAGCTGCACACCTTGGGGGGGCATGGCGGCGGTGAAGAAGCCGTGGCCTGAAACGCGGAAGAGTACATTGGCGCCATCGTCAGACACACGTGCGACGACGATGCCCTCCTCATCCTGGCTGCTGCGGGGGGTGTCACGGATGCCGGGGGTGAGACACGCGCCGGAGGCGAGCTCCCACACGCGCATCTCGCCCTCGTCGGTGACGGTGACGAGGCGCTTGTCATCGGGGCTGAGGGCGATGACGGGCACGTAGGAGTGGTGCTGGAAAGTGACGACGTTTTCGCGAGAGGCGATGTCCCACACGCGCACGGCGCGGTCGCGCCCGGAGGTGATGAGGAATTTTTCATCCTGCGTGAGCGTGCAGGCACCGACGGCGGGCGGATGGTGGAAGGGCTTGCCGATAGGCTGGAGCTTTTTGGCGTCGTAGATGAAGACGGTGCCGTCAGGGTCGGCGGCGGCGTAGAGGGACTTTTTGCGGTTGGCGCCACCGGCTTCTGAATTGCGGAGCTGGTCAGGGGAGTTGTCGGGCCCCTTGATGCGGGTGATAAGATTTTTGTCGAGCACATCGACAAATTTTCGGCCGGACATGCGCTCGTGGATGTTCCAGACTTGGACGAAGGGCATGCCACGCGGGGCTAACGCGAGGAGGGAGCCGTCGCGCGTGATTTTGGCGTCTTTGACGACGTATTCGATGTGGGAGGAGAGCAGGGCTCCCGTCTGGATATCGAAGACACTGACGTCACCATGTCTGGAGATGGAGGTGATGAGGCTGGTGTCTGTGGCGGGTATGGCTTTCAGGATTTCACCATCGTGCGGGCGGGTGGGGAAGCGGAGCTTGCCGTCGCTGAGATTCCAGATGTGGACGTAGCCGCCGCCATCCCCGACAACGATGGATTTGGCGTCGTCGCTAAAGGCGAGGGAGGTGATGGAGGAGGGGTGGGTGATGGGAGGGAGGACCTCGCCGCCGTTGCGGAAATTGCCGACGAAGACTTCGCCTTTGTTCATTCCGAGCGCGATGAGCTCGCTGGTGGGCTCGATGGCGACATGGAGGAGACCTTTTTCGACCTCGATGGGTTCGCCCACACGCTGGCCTAGGCGGAGGTCCCAGGTGGTGGCAGCACCGTCTTCGCCCTCGGGATTGATGAGGTCTCCGCTGAAGATGGAGGCGGCAAAGATGCCGTCATTGTCCACGGCGATCTCGCCAACGACGCCTTTTTGCTTGAGCACTTTGGCAGGCTCCTGGGGCTGTCGGAGGTCCCAGACGTGGATAGTGCCCATGCCTTCCAAGCCAACCTCGCTGCCAGCGAGAAGCTTGGTGCCATTGCCGGAGATGGCGATGCAGGTGACGAGACTGGGCATGAGCGGCTGGAGGGTGCGGCGTTTGCCGTCTTTGAGGTTCCAGAGCTCGACGCTGCCATCGTCACGGGCGATGACGGCCTGCTGCCCATCGGGAGTGACCTCGAGACAGGTGATCTCGACTTCGGGAGGCACAGGGTGGTCGGTGCGCTCGCCAGTTTTCATGTCCCAGATGGAGATGGTCTGTCGCCTGCCGCCGGGCTCTGGAGCCGCGCCGGCCTTGGGAGCGATGAAGCTGGCTGCGACGACACGCCCGGCCTGCGGGCTTACAACGATCCTGGCGGCCTCTGTGGCGCCCTGAGGCAGCGCCAGGGGCGCGGTGTCCGGGCGGATGAGGTGGACGTTGGCAAGGAGGGAGAGGAGATTGGTCGAGGAGCGGTCGTTTTGGGGATCGGTGCGCAGAGAGCGGGCAAGGTAGGCCACGGCATCATTGTGCTGGCCGCGCTCGGTGAACTGCCGCGCCATCTGCTCATCTGAGCGGCTGTAGGAGCGGCGCAGATCTTCACGCCCGCGCTCGGCTTCCTGGTGATTGCGCTCGGCTTCAAAGTAGAGGGCGGTACTCGTGATGCCGCCGATGAGGACCGCTAGCGAAATGGCGATGGCCGCAGCGACACCGACGCGATGGCGGCGGACGAATTTGGTAATGAGGTAGCGCCGGCTGGGCGGACGGGCGGTGATGGGCTCGAAATTGAGATAACGCGTGATGTCATCGGCCAGGTCATCGGCGCTGCCATAGCGGCGCTCGGGGTCACGCTCCAGAGCCTTGAGGGCGATCCAGTCAAGATCGCCTTTGACGGAGGGCTCGATGCTGGAGGGCTTGGGAGGGTCTTTCTCAGCGAGATCCCGCAGCAGGATGTGAATGGGTTTGGCCGAGATGTCTGCGGGGGTGATGAGCGCCTTGCCGCAGACCAGTTCGAAAAACACACCTCCAAGAGCATACACGTCTGAGCGTGTGTCCACATGGGAGCTGCCGTTTTCGATCTGCTCCGGGCTGATGTAGCCGGGGGTGCCCACGAGTTGATCCACACCGGTGGCGATGGTGTGACCGGAGCCCTCACCTTCCAAGACCTTGGCGATGCCGAAGTCGATGACCTTGGGCACGGCTTTGCCGGCCTCATCCATGACCATGATGTTGCCGGGCTTGATGTCGCGATGAATGATCCCTTTCTGGTGGGCGTGGTTCACCGCGCGGCAGACAGGGATAAAGAGGGCGAGGCGCTGCCGGAGATCGAATTCGTTCTGCTTGCAGTATTGGGTGATGGAGCGGCCCTTGACCATCTCCATGACAAAGTAGGGAGCGCCAATGTCCGTCTCGCCCGCGTCGAGGATGCGGGCGATGTTTGGGTGCTCCATGATGGCGAGCGTGCGTTGCTCGATGGCAAAGCGTCCGAGAATGTCTGCCGAGGTGACGCCGGCCTTGACGATCTTGATGGCGACGATGCGATGGATGGGCTTGACCTGCTCGGCGCGGTAAACGACGCCGAAGCCGCCTTCGCCGAGCTTGTCGAGAAGGCGGTAGCGGTCGCCGATCCAGCCATCGTTGCCGGTGAGGGACTCCATGTGTGACCTCGGCTTGGAGGTGACCCCCATCGAGGCCATGGAGCTGGCGGTGGCGGCAGGCAGCCCACCGTGGCTGGCCAGCGTGGCAGCCCCGGGAAGCGTGGCTGCACTCGGCAGGGTCGCCGGCCTGCCGGTGGGAATGGCGATGGTCTGATCTTCGGGACCGAGCGTGATATTGCCGGTGTCCATCGGCATGGGCTTGCGGCCTGCGCCCAAGGTCGCGGCAGGCAGGCTGCGGCTTGGGGTCGGAATGGCGATGGTCATGTCCTCCGGGCCAAGGGTGATCATGCCCGTGGGAGAGCCCTGCGCGGAGGAGTCTGCCTTGAACTGGCTGGTGGGCGGCTCTCCAGGCTTGAGCTTGGGGATGGCGATCGTCACATCCTCCGGCCCGAGCGTGACCATTCCCGTCGGAGTCTCCTCCACAGGAAGAGACTTTGCCTCTTTGTCTTCAGAGGAGCGTGCTGGTTGGGCCGGTTCAGGGTTCACAGAGAGGAGTCGAGTGAGGAAGGGAAATGTTTCAGATTAGGCCACAATGGGCAAGCCCTGTGATGGAGTAAGAGAAGGAAATCACCATGGCGGCTTTATTTAAACTGCCGCAGACGCAGGCTGTTCAAAATAACGGACACGCTGCTCAGAGACATGGCAATGCTGGCGATCATAGGATTGAGCAGCCACCCGGTGAGAGGGTAGAGGATGCCTGCGGCCAGCGGGATGCCGAGGCCGTTGTAGAGGAAGGCAAAGAGGAGGTTCTGGCGGATCACCTTCATGGTGGCGCGGCTGAGGGCAAAGGCCTGGTGCAGGGCTCGCAGGTCCCCCTTCACCAGCGTGACTGAGGCGCTCTGGATCGCCGCCCCCGTGCCGGTGCCCATGGCGATGCCCACATCGGCTGCCGCCAGCGCGGGCGCGTCATTGATGCCGTCTCCGGCGAAGGCCACGTGGCGGTCCTTCCCCCGCGCCTGATAGACCTGCAGCAGCTTTTCCTTCGGGGAAACCTCTGCAGCCACTTCGTCGATATCGAGGTCTTTGGCCACACGCTGCGCGGTGGCCTGCAGGTCTCCGGTGATCATCTGCAGCTTAAGCCCCAGCGCGTGCAACTCCGCAATGGCGGGCGGCGCGGACTCCTTGATCTTGTCTTTGATGGCAATAAGCCCAAGAGGCTTTTCATTGAGCACCACGACGACCACGGTGCTTCCCTCAGCCTGCATCTTCTGCGACTGCGCCTGACACTCAGGGCTGATCAAAACGCCGTTCTTTTTCAGGAACGACTCCTGTCCGACGAAGACTTCGCTTTCGCCCACATTTCCCAGCACCCCACCGCCTGGGATAGCCTGGAAGTCCGCGACGGTTGCGAGAGGGATGCCGCGCTCTTTGGCGGCATTGACGATAGCGGTGCCGAGCGGGTGCTCGCTGGGGACCTCCACGGCAGCGGCGCAGGCGAGGAGGTCACGTGCGGAAAGCCCGGGCAACGGGAAGATCTCCACCACCGAGGGTTTTCCCTCAGTCAGCGTGCCGGTCTTGTCGAGCATCACGATGTCGATCCCCTGCAGGCGCTCCAGCGTCTCGGCGTTTTTGATCAGCACACCGAGCTGCGCGCCTCGCCCCAACCCCACGGTGACGGCCATGGGCGTGGCCAGACCGAGCGCGCAGGGGCAGGCGATGATGAGCACGGCAACGGCATTCACCACGGCAAAGGCAAACGAAGGCTGCGGTCCGAAGGCCCACCACAGCAGGAAGGTCAGCAGCGCCACGCCAACGACAGCCGGCACAAACCAGGCCGACACACGATCTGCCAGACGCTGCACGGGAGCGCGGCTGGCCTGGGCCTTGGCGGTCATTTCCACGATCTGGCTCAGCAGGGTGTCCGCACCCACGCGCTCCGCACGCATGAGGAAGGTGCCGCTGCCATTCACCGTGCCGCCAGTCACTGCTGCGCCTGCCGCTTTTTCCTGCGGCATGGACTCACCCGTGAGCATGGATTCATCCACAGTGGAGCTGCCTTCGAGCACGCTGCCATCCACCGGGATCTGCGCGCCGGGCTTGATGCGCAGCACGTCGCCCACCAGGATCTCGTCCAAGGGGGTCTCAGTCTCGACACCCTCACGCACACGGAAGGCCGTCTTGGGCGCCAGGCTCATCAGCGCCTGAATGGCGCTGCCGGTGGCCCTGCGGGCGCGGAGCTCCAGCAGCTGCCCGATCAGCACCAGCACGGTGATGACGGCGGCGCTTTCAAAGTAAAAGACCATGTGCCCGGCCTGATGTGGCAGCCACTGCGGCACGGCCAGCGCCACCGTACTGTAAACCCACGCCGCCAGCACGCCGAGGCCGATGAGCGTAAACATGTTGAACCGCAATGTACGCAGAGAAGCGACAAAGCGCTGCAGCAGCGGCCAGCCCACCCAGAACACCACCGGAGAGGCCCACACAAACTGCATCCATCCGGAGGCCTCGTGCGGGATGTCACGGATCACAGGCAGGTCCATGCCCATGGAAAGAAGAACGACCGGCGCAGCCATGGCGGCGCTCCAGCGCACACGCCACCAGAGATCCTGCACCTCTTCATCCCCACCGTCACCGCAGCATTCGGGCTCATTACGGCGGGCCAGCGGATTTTTCTCCAACGCCATGCCGCAATGCGGGCAGGCACCAGGGGTATCCGAGCGAACATCCGCGCACATGGGGCAGATGTAGGCTGCGGGCGGCAGATCTTCCTTCACAGCAGCAGCCGGCTTCTTCTCATGCGAAGAGCAGTGCGGGCAGGATGTCGGGGCTTCAGGAGACATTGCAGCGATAAATAGCCGCACAATCAACGTCATCACCAGCCGATTCTTGGCGAATGCTGCGTCATTCCAAGGCAGGCTCGTGCTTCCGCGGCAGGCAAATCAGCAAATCCCACATCTGCCGACATTTCACCCGGTCCGGCTGCGTTTCTCTCGGCATCAGATTCAACCACCCATGATCTCACGCTCCCGTTTTCTGCTCTCCTTCGCACTCACCACTGTATTTGCCTCTTCCTCGTGGGCGGCTGACAGCGTTAAAATCGTCCTCGTGGCTGGCAAGGTGAAGGAGGTGGACAAGGTCGGCCATCATGACTACCTCGGCGGCTGCCGCCTCATGCAGGTGCTGCTCAAGCAGACACCGGGAGTGGATGCCGTGCTGGTGAATGAGGAATGGCCCGCGGATGAAAAGATCTTCGAAGGCGCAGCAGCCGTCGTGTTTTACACCGATGGCGGTGGCAAGCAGGCCTATCTGGCCTCGCCCGAACATGTGGCTGCCGTGCAAAAGATGGCGGACGGCAAGGTGGGACTGGTGAACCTGCATCAGGCCGTGGAATTCACACCGTCCTTTGCGCAGCAGTCCATGGGCTGGCTCGGTGCGTTGTACAACGGGCTCTCCAGCCGCGGCCATTGGGACAGCGTGCATGACACCTTTCCCAAGCACGCAATCACCAGCGGAGTCACTCCATGGAAGATCAATGACGGCTGGCTGAACCACCTGCAGTTCCCGGCAGAAATGAAGGGTATCACTCCACTGGTCTGGTCGGGCAAGGAGAAGCTCGGCTCCCCTGAAGGTGGCGACAAGGACATCGTCGGCTGGGCTTATGAGCGTCCCAGCGGCGGACGCTCCTTCAGCTTCAGCGGGCTGGATGCCCACGGAGCCTGGGAGCAGGCGGGCATGCGTCAGCTGGTGATCAATGGCGTGCTGTGGTCAGCTGGAGTGGGGATTCCTGCCACAGGCGCGAAATGCGAAGCGGACAAGGCGCTGATCGATTCCTTCCTGACACCGCGCATCGCACCACCCAAAAAGGTGAAGCCTGAAGCTGCACCTGCAGCACCTGTCGTGAAGTAGAGAATCTGCGGCCGGTTCAGACATTGGTCTGCAAAATCCCCTTTGCGGACCGCCAACGATTACCTTGAGCGAAATACCTCGCTCATCAGGCATTCAACCAGCAACGTGTTCAGGCCGAGGCCCTGCTTTTTCACCTTGTCGTGCAGCTTGTCGATAATGAAGTCGTCATTCAGCTCCATCGTGCGCCCGGTAGTGTAGGTCAGCACCTGACGAATGAGATGGCGGCTGAAAAGATCGGCGCGGGTATCGTGGATGACCTTCTTGAAGCTGGCAAAGTCCGTGTAGGTTTCGCCTGAGGGAAATTCGCCGGTGGTGTCGATCTTGGGCGCAGGAGTCTTCTTGTTCACCTGCGGGTACTTGGTGCGCCAGCGACCGACGGGGTCGAAAGACTCCAGGCTGAAACCCAGCGGATCAATCTTGCGGTGGCATTCGGCGCAGGCAGCATCGGCACGGTGCTTGGCAAGGCGGTCGCGGATGGTGGTGGCTCCGCTGACATCAGGATCAATCGCCGGCACCACATCCGGCGGCGGGGGCGGCGGCACACCAAGAATGTTTTCGGTGACCCACACGCCGCGCGTGACGGGCGAGGTCTCCACACCATTGGCGCTCACCGTCAGCACGGCAGCCATGCCGAGCAGGCCGCCACGATGCGCATCGCCCTTGAAGCTGACTTTCTTGAAGCCATCGGCCAGGCGCAGGGTCTTTTGCTCGGGCAGGTCGTAGAGCCTGGCCAGTTTCTTGTCCACAAAGCTGTGATCGCAGTCGATGAACTGCAGGACAGAACCGTTGGTTTTTAGCATGTCGCGGAAAAAGAGGCTGGCCTCGGTCTTCATGGAGGTGGGCAGGTCCTCCGCATAATAGGAGCGCACAACCTCGCGTGGCGGCGGCATGCCGCCGAGTTCACGCAGATTCAGCCAGCTGTCCAAAAAGCCGCCGATGAAACCCGTCACACGTTCATCGGCCAGCATGCGCTGAATCTGCTTTTTCAGCTCCGCGTCCTGCGTCAGCTTGCCAGACTTTGCAGAGGCAAGCAGCGCTGCGTCCGGTGGTGCAGCCCACAGAGCATACGCGAGGCGCGAGGCAAGGTCGTAGGGGCTGAGGGTTTTTTCAGACTCAGCGGTAATCTCGCTCAGATAGAGAAAAGAGGGGGAGCACAGGATCAGCTTCAGCGCATCCAGCGCAGCCTGCCGGGGTGTGTTTTTTTCAGCCAGCCGCTTTTCATACAAAGCCTTGATGGGTTGGCGATCAGCGTCAGTAAGCGGACGACGATAGGCCTTCTCCGCAAAGGCATCGAGCTGCTCCAGCGCGTGCGCTTCTTGAAATCCATCCTTGCCAAACACAGCGATCTCCTCGGCTCCGCCTTTCTCTTCAGGCACAGGGCCGTTGATCTTGATATCACTGATGCGGATGTGCGGCAGTTTGCCCTCCAGCAGAATGTGGGCGCGGCCGACGCCTGAAGAACCGACGTCTGCCTTGAACTCGTCCTTGTAGCGTTTGTTGATCGTCACCACCGAGGCGCGGGATTCATACGGGCCGTTGGGGAAGATGAAGCGGGGGGTCTGCCCGGCCTCCAGCCAAACGCGGAATTTAAATACGGTAGGCGTGTTGTCCGGCACCACGGTGCTCGCCAGCAGCGGCTCAATGGCCTGCGGGTAATGAATGTGTCCTTTGGTTACATCTCCAGGCACGACTCCGAGGATGAAGGGCTCGGAGAAGTCGATGCCGAAAATGGCAGGATCATAGTGCGTGTCCCGGTGCAGTGCGACAGCCTCCACTTCGATGTCATAAAGACCGGACACGGGCACTCCCTGCTTGAAGTCCTCGATATGGCCGTAGCCGCCCTGGCGGGTGTCGGTGTTCGGCTGTTCGTAGAGGCAAAGGTAGCGGAAGTTGAAGGCGGACTTGTGAGAGCCCTGCAGTTCTTCGTACTGCACAAAGTGGCTGTTGAAATGCCAGCTCTTTGGCTCGGTGGCCGGCTTGCCCAGTCGTGTTTCCACCAATCGGTTCGCAGACTGGAAATACTGATCCACCAGGAAGCCCGAGGTCACCAAGGACTTGCCGATGTTGTCCATGTGCTGGCTCGTCTTTTCCTTCGGGAAATCGGCTGTGAGCCCCAGGGTATCCACCCGGCGGCCAAACAGCACAGCAAGAGTGTTCTCATACTCGCGGCTGGACAGGCGGCGCATGACCGTGCGGCTGCCCGTGCTCTGGAATTTGCCATAGGCCGCCACCGTGCCATCACGCAGCGCGCGGATCATGGCCAGACGCTCCTCATCGCTGGGCTGGTCCGCTTTTTTCGGCGGCATCTCCTTCAGCGTGAGCTGGTCGATGATGTCACGTGCGTCGATGAGATCCGGGACAGACTTCAGCGGCAGCGCAAATTTCTCAAAGGCACGGTCTCCCTTTTGCACATCGGCATCATGGCACTCCAGGCAGTACTTCCCGAGAAACTGCTGCGCGAGCTTGGGCGCATCGTCTGCCGCATGAACCGTGGTGAGGAGCGTGAGGCAAAGCAGTGCGCTGGAGCGAATTATCGGAGCTGTCATGCTCATCACGAGAAGCGACCCGTGCTGTTGCCAAAGGAGTCCGTCTCCACGCCCATCTTCTGCGCGATGTCCACAAAGAGATTGCACAGCGGCACTTTGTTGATGCCCTCGCGCGGCACTTCACGAAATTCGCCGTGCTTGTAGCCGCCGCCCGCCAGGAGGATGGGCAGGTCGGAGTTTTTGTGCGAGTTGCCGTCGCCCATGCCGCTGCCAAAGAGGACAGTGGTGGAGTCCAGCAGGGTGCGGTCGCCGTCCTTCATTTTGGAAAGACGCGCGACGAACTTGCCGAAATGCTCGATCTGGTACTTCTCCAGCGTGATGAGGCTGGCGATGGCTTCCGGATCATTGCCGTGGTGGGAAAGGCCGTGCCAGTCCTTCTTGATGCCGAGATGCTGCGGCATGAAGTCACCGCCGATCTCCAGCGTAGCGATGCGCGTGCTGTCTGTCTGCAGAGCCAGCGCGATCAGCTCATACAGGATCGGCAGGTCTTCCACCGCGTTGTGGTTCGCAGGCTTGTCAAAGGGGGCCTTCGGCTTCGGCTGGCTGACCCAGCGCTGGCGCAGTTCCAGGCGCTTTTCCACGTCGCGCACAGAGGTCAGGTATTCATCCAGCTTGTCCTTGTCCTCCTTGTTCACACGCTTGGAGAGGCGGTTGGCTTCATCCAGCACGGAGTCGAGGATGGAAGCCTGCACCTGGTTTTCCTGCACGCGGCGTGCCTGGCGCTCCTTGGAGTCGCTGACAAAAAGCTTTTCAAACAACTGCGAAGGATTGGTCACAGGCGGCACACGCACGCCCGACTTCGTCCAGGCGATCTGGCAGCCGCCATGGATGCCGCCTTCGGAGCCAACGGTCAGCGAAGGAAAGCGCGTCTCAAAGCCGATCTCGTCCGCTAGATACTGGTCAATCGTCACATTGCCGTCTGGGCGGTTTTGCGCCTCGGAGTTCAGCACGCCGGAAAGGAAGGAATGCACGGCAAAGTGCCCGCCCTTCACGCCATGATCGAGGCCGCGAAAGACCGTCATGTGGTCGCGGATGTCCCACAGCGGCTCCAGCAGCGTGGTCTTCTCGTAGTCGCGTCCCTTGGTGGTCGGGAAAAGCTGCTTGGTCTGGTAGCCCAGCAGATTGCCGATGGCCACAAACCGACGCGCTCCGGCACCTGCACCCTTGGTGGCCTTCAAGGCGGAATTGCCACCCACATTCGCGGCCATGAGGGAGGGGAGTCCTGGCAGGGCCAGCGAGGTGCCCAGGGATTGAAGGATAAAGCGGCGTCTGTTCATGATTTGGGGGTCTGACTACTACGTAGCCAGACCCCTCAGTGTTGCAGCAGGAAACACGCCCTTTTTACTCAGATTTCAGACCTGCGGTGTTGACGGAAATCACGCGATACTGGTGCTTTTTGCCTGCTTCGGCCTTGGTGTCGGCAAAACGCATCTCCACCAACGGATTGGTAGGAGTGTCGCTGTACTGCAGTCCCTGAAAAATCGGGCGGCCAAAGGGATTCTTCGGCTGCTCCGGCACAGTCCCGACCTGCTCGCCATCGCGCATGATGATGAAATGCGCCAGACCGCTTTCGAGATCGGCCTCAGCTTTCCAGGTCAGCACGTTATCCTTCACCTCCAGGCCCGTGGGCGCAGGCGGCGGTGTGGTATCAGCAATCGCGGTGTCTTTGACATAAGTCATCCAGGCTTTGGCGATAGCCTCGTTTGGCAGCCAGAGCGCCTGGGCCTTGTCTCCGGCAAACTTCTCGGACGGGGTGGCCTCCGTCCCGAGCAGCGGGGCCAGCCAGGCATTCTTGGTAGGCATGGGCTTCAGCGGGTCGCCGCTCTGTTCGGGAAGGCGCGCGCTGAGGCAGGCGTCCAGCCAGAGGATGGTGAAGTAGCGCTGATTGCCGCATTCGTGGCTGGTGAAAGGATCCACGGAAATGCCAATGAGTCCCCCCTTGGCACGCACGGCGGTGAAGAACTTTTCATTGGCGGCCCACGCTCCCGCAAACCGGCCCTCCTTGACAGTCACACCTTCCTTGGTGCCGAGATTGCACATGATGGGCACGCCAGAGATGGCATCCGGCAGCGTGTAGGCCTTGATCGTGGGCCGGGTGGGATTCTCCTCCAGCAGCGGCACGCCGGAGCGCGGGCAGGCGGCTGCCACGCGATCGGGGTGCAGGATGGTCATGCCGCCGGTCCAGTGGCCACCGCCACTGTGCCCCCACAGGGCCCAGGGCACCTTGGAGAGTTCAGGATGACCGGACTTCGCACCGAGATCGGCAAGGGCTTTTTGAAAGGCCTTGTCCGAGCCATTGCGCGGATCACACCACATCTGACAATCCGCCTTCTCCGGCTGCTCATAGGAGGGAGCCAGCAGGGCGCAGCCGTGCTTCTTTGCCAGTGCCTGCCAGTGCAGGTCAAAGGCCCCGGTCAGCCCAGATTTGCAGGAGCCCTCGCCACAGCCATGCTGATGCACGATGACTCCGCGCAGTTTCTTCACCCCCGGAGGCACCCAAACCGTGTAGTTCACGGGGAAAATCAGTTCTCCTGGGGTGGTCGAGGCTTCATAACGCACCCGGTAGTAGGGCGGATCAGCCGCAGGAAAGACATCATACGGCGGCTGCTGTGCCAGCAGAGGGGCAGTGAGCGCCAGGAGGGAGAGAAGGGCAAGTGAACGCATGGGAGCAAACCTACACGGAATGAAGTGAGAAAGTTGCATGCATGAAGAGAAACTGGCACGCCGCACTCGTTTTCCCTCACCCGACCTTTTCACCTGCCATTCCCCTCATGAGATTCCCCGCGCTTCTTTCCCTCCTCATCTTCGCCGCCACAGCTTCCGCTGAAGACGGCTTCACCGCACTCTTCAATGGCAAAGACCTCACGGGATGGGATGGTGACCCCAAGCTGTGGAAGGTGGAAAACGGAGAAATCATCGGCACCTGCACCGGACCAGACGCCATGCCGCACAATTCTTTCCTCATCTGGCGTGGCGGCGAGGTCAAAGATTTCGAACTCCACGCCACTGTCCGTGTGGAAGGCGACAACAATTCCGGCATTCAATACCGCAGCCGCGAGCTGCCAGAGGTCGCGCCTTGGGTGATCACCGGTTACCAGATCGACATCCACCCTGCCACCGAGCACACCGGCATGACCTATGAGGAAAAAGGGCGCGGTATCTTCGGCCTCAACGGCACCAATGTCCTGCTCGACCCCGCTGGCGCGCTTTGGAAGCTCTCCATGCATGAGCCGGTGAAGGTGGACGTCTTGCAATGGAATGAATACACCGTCATCGCCCGTGGAAACCACCTGGTGCACAAGATCAATGGCAGGATCACCTCCGAACTGACCGACTGCGATGAGAGCAAGCTTGCCCTCGCAGGTCTGCTCGCCATTCAGCTTCATCGCGGAAATCCCAACAGCGTGCACATTAAAGACCTGCGCATCAAGGTGCTGCCGGTGGAGGCCCCGCAGCCGTTTGATGCCGCCAAGCTCCCCGCAGGAGCGCAGAAAATTGAAAAGCCCCGCACCAAGAGCCCTCAGGGCACCGGACCAGTGCTGCCACCGGCCACCAAGAAGTGATCTGCACCCGCTTATGAAACACCTGCTCGCTCTCTCCTTTCTTGCCTGTCTTGGCGCTTCATCGGCGGCGGAGCCACCGCCCAACATCATCCTCATGATGGGGGACGACCATGGCTGGGAGGAGACCGGCTACAATGGCCATCCGCACGTGAAGACACCTGTGCTCGATGACATGGCCGCAACGTGTTTCCGCTTCGAGAATTTCTACGCCGCCCATCCGAGCTGCTCTCCCACACGCGCCAGTTTCATGACGGGCCGCCACCCAAACCGCATGGGCACCTTCAATCCCGGCTTCTCCATCCGTCCGGAGGAGATCACCATCGCAAAGATCCTTGCCAAAGCCGGCTACCAGTGCGGCCATTTCGGCAAGTGGCACCTCGGCCCGGTGAAAGCAGAGTCGCCGACGAGCCCGGGAGCGATGGGCTTTCACGAATGGGTGTCTCACGACAATTTCTTCGAGATCAACCCGTCCCTCTCACGCAATGGCGGCCCGCCGGAAGTCATCCAGGGAGAAAGCTCCGCCGTGGTGATCGATGAGGCGATCAAGTTCATTGATCGGGCCCGCAAAGAAAAACAGCCCTTCTTCACCGTCGTGTGGTTTGGCTCTCCGCATGAACCCTACAGCGGTCTGTCGGAGGATCTGGCCCTCTACGACGATCTGCCCGCCAAATACAAAGACAAGAAGGTCAGGCTCACCTCCAACGAAACCGGAGGCCCAACGACACGACCCCAAGGCGAGGTGCTGCGTGAACGCTATGCCGAGATCACCGCCATGGACCGCGCCATCGGCACGCTGAGAAAGCACCTCGCGGCAAACGGCCTGCGCGAAAACACGCTGCTCTTTTACTGCGGCGATAACGGCACTTCCCCCGATGCCTCGCTCTTCCTGCCGCATCGCGGCGTGAAAGGCCAGGTCTATGAAGGCGGCGTGCTCGTGCCGGGTCTCATTGAGTGGCCTGCCCGCATCCCCAAACCACGCAGCACCAAAGCCCGTGCCACTACTAGCGATCTCCTTCCCACGCTCTGCGCCCTCACCGGTCAGCCGCTGCCAGACAGGCCCCTTGATGGCATGGATCTCCTGCCGGTCATCGACGGGAAAGCGAGCGAACGCCCCAAGCCGCTGTGGTTCTGGCAGTTTGATACCTCCCACCTGCAAAAGGCAGAGCCCTACATCGCGCCTGCTTTGCAAGAAGGCACCACTCCACTGGCCAAAAAGGCCGGAGGCAAGGCCACGCGTGATTTCAGCAACTTCCGGCACCCGCAAATCACCGATGCCGATTACCTCGGCCCGCGCGCGATCATCGACGGCCGCTTCAAACTGGTGGTGCATGAGCTGAAAAAAGGCGGAGCCGTAAAACAGGAGCTGTTCGATCTCTTCACCGATCCTGCGGAAAAGACAGACCTCTCTGGCCAGCAGCCTGACACCGTCAAAAAGCTGCAATCTGGGCTGCGTGACTGGCAGACCTCCGTTCTGCACAGCCTTACGGGAGCAGATTATCAGAAATAGCTCATCCCCCCTGCACGCCCCCACCAAAGCCACTTCTCCCTCTCTTTTATTGTCCGGTTTTTCCATCCCCTGCGAGATACACCATCCGTCGCTCCAACCCTATGATACGTCCAACCGTCCTCCTCCTCACCCTGCTCTCGCTCGTGACCTTCGCGAGCGCCGCACCTCTCGTCTATGAAGGCACCGAAGGCCCCGGCAAAGGAAAGCACATCGTCTTCCTGGCAGGAGATCACGAATACCGCTCCGAGGAGTCTCTTCCCGCCCTCGCACGCCTGCTGGCAAAACATCAGGGCTTCAAATGCACGGTGCTCTTCGACATCAACAAAGACGGCGAGATCGTGGCTGGAGAGGTGCCGAACATGCCCGGCATGGAGGCGCTGGACACGGCCGATCTCGCGGTGGTCTTCCTGCGCTTTCAGCAGTTCCCCGCCGAGCAGATGAAGCACTTTGATGCCTATCTCGCGCGCGGCGGTCCGGTGGTCGGACTGCGCACGGCCACGCATGGCTTCAAAACAACGAAGGACGATCCCTACGCCAAGTATTCTTTCGACAGCAAAGTGCCGGGCTACGAGCTGGGCTTTGGCCATCAGGTGCTCGGCCAGACCTGGGTGGGCCACTACGGCACCAACCACAAGCAGAGCACTCGCATCGCCATCGTTCCTGACAAGGCCACCCATCCCATCCTGCGCGGTGTGACAGACATCTGGGTGCAGGCCGGCGGCTATGTGGGCAAGCCCACCGATGGCGAGATCCTGACCATGGCACAGCCGCTCAACGGCATGACGAAGGATTCACCTGCAGATACCACCAAGCCGCCGATGCCGAGCGAGTGGACCCGCACCTACAAGTCCTCCTCCGGCAAAACCGGCCGCGTCTTCACCACGCTCTACGGCACCTCGGAAGACATCACCAATGAAGGCTACCGCCGCATGGTGGTAAACGGCATCTTCTGGGCGCTCCGTCTTGAGGACTCCATCAAGCCTGACCTGGACGTTTCATTCGTCGGCCCCTTCGAGCCCAACACCTTCGCCGGAGGCGGCTACGCCCGTGGCGTGAAGCCTGAAATGTATGCAGGCTACGCCTCGGTCATCCCCGCAAACCACAATACCAAAGGCCCCGCAAAGAAGCAGGAAGCCAAGCCCGCCGCAGCAGCAACCACCAGCACGCCAGCCAAGGTGACCACTGCCACTGGCAAACCCGCACGATACGTGCGCATCGAAATTCCCGGCGACAAACGCTGCCTCCAAATCGCAGAGATCGAAGTGCTGAGCGCTGGCAAGAACGTGGTCAAGGGCGGCAAGGCCTCGCAATCCACCACGACCAACGGCGGCGTCCCAGAACGCGCCTTTGATGGCAACAAGAGCCCGGACTGGGGCAAAGGCGGCCAGACTCATACGAAAGAGAACCAGCCGAATCCTTGGTGGGAAGTGGATCTGGGCTCCAGCCAAGTCATCGACACGATCAACCTTTGGAGCCGCCAGGGCTTTTCAGACCGCCTTGGTGACTTCACGCTCTCGCTGCTCGATGAATCTCGCAAACCGGTGTTTGAGATCAAAAACGTCGCCGGACCAGAATCGATGACCATCGATGTGAAAGGCGGCGGCAAGCTGACCTACCTGACCTTTGACGGCAAGCCCGGCAAACCTGCGGTGAAGTCCGGCGGCGGCGGAGCTCCGGCTGTCAAAGAACCCGAACTGGCCGAAGTGCCTGCAGACTACAAAGACCCGTCTCCCTTCGCCTTTGGCAAAGGAGAGGTCGTGGCCATCCTCGGCAACGCCCTGCCGGACCGCATGCAGCATGACGGCTGGATGGAGACGCTGCTGCAAAGCCAGCTCCCGGACATGCAGGTGCGCTTCCGCAACATGAGCACCAGCGGCGACCGCCCCAACAACTACCCGCGCAGCAGCGGTGCCACACACATGACCGACTACCTTCGCCATGTGAAGGCAGACGTCGTCTTCGGCTTCTTTGGCTACAACGAATCCTATGACAACAAGCCCGAGGAGTTTCAGAAGCAGCTCGTCGAGTTCGTGAAAAAGACTCGTGGCAGCAAAGCCAACGGCAAAACCTTCCCGCGCATTGTGCTCTTCAGCCCCATCGCCCATGAAGACACACACAATGTGAACGTGCCAGACGGCAAAGCGCACAATGCCCAGCTGGAAGCCTACACCAAGGCCACCGAGGCTGCGGCCAAAGAGGCCGGTGTGGCATTTGTGGACCTGTATCATCCTTCCCTGGAGCTGTTCAAGGCCGCGAAGGAACCGCTCACCATCAACGGCGTGCATCTTTCCATCGAAGGAGATCGCCAGCTGGCGGAGGTGATCGCCAAGGCCCTGCTGGGCAAACCGGTAAGCGCCTCCGCCTCCATGGAACCGCTGCGCGAAGCCGTGATGGACAAGGACCTGCACTGGTACAACCGCTACCACGCCTCTGACGGCAATGACGTCTGGGGCAGCCGCTCCACCCTCAGCTTTGTTGATGGCCAAAACAATGCCGTAGTGCTACAGCACGAGCTTTCCATGCTGGACGTGATGACCGCCAACCGCGACGAACGCGTGTGGGCTCGCATCAATGGCGGCGACAAGAAGATCGACGACAGCAATGTGCCGAAGCCCGTTCCCGTGATCTCCAACGTGGGCGGCGGCAGCAAGAGCAGCAGCGCGCAGAAGGAAGGCACACTGAAATACATCAGCGGCGAAGAGGAGCTCAAGAATATCGCCATCAAGAAGGGCTTCGAGATTCACCTCTTCGCAGAGGAGTCACGCTTCCCTCAGATCGCCAATCCGGTGCAGATGCAGTTCGACACCAAAGGCCGTCTCTGGGTCGCCGCCTGGCCCACCTATCCAAAATGGGAGCCGCTCAAGGAGATGAACGACGCTCTGGTCATCCTGCACGATGACAACAACGACGGCAGCGCCGACCGCGCCACGGAGTTTGCCCGCGTGCAGAACCCTCTGGGTTTTGAGTTCTGGAACGGTGGTGTGCTCGTCACGCGCCAGTCGGAGATCCTTTTCCTGAAGGACACCGACGGCGACGACAAGGCGGACGTGCAGACCATCATGCTCATGGGGCTCGACAGCTCCGACACCCACCACGGCGCCAACAATCTCATCTACGGCCCTGACGGCGGCATCTACTGGCAGAGCGGCGTCTTCATGCAGCACAATTACGAGCACCCCTGGGGCCCGTCGCTGAACGCCACCGCTTCGGCCATGTATCGCTTCGATCCGCGCCGCTTCACCATCGCCCTGCATGCGATGAATTCGCCGAATCCGCATGGCACCTCCTTTGACTACTGGGGCTACCAGTACGCCACGGACGGCACCGGTGGTCGTGCCTACCAGGTGCGCCCTGAAGGCAACGGATTCAAAATGTATGAGCTGCTCAAAAAGGAAGTGCGTCCCGTGACCGCCAGCGAGGTCGTCAGCAGCACGCACTTCCCGGACGAAATGCAGGGAGACTTCCTCATCTGCAACGTCATCAGCTTCCTCGGGGTGAAGCATTACCACCTCGAGCGCGACGCCGAGAAAGGCACGGTCTGGGGCGAGCCTGCAGGCGATGAGCTGACCGTGAAAGTCACCCAGGCCGACGGCAGCGTCACCGAGGAGAAATCACGCGGCTTCCTCATGAGCGGCGACAAAAACTTCCGCCCTAGCGATGCGGTGTTCGCACCAGACGGCTCGCTCTATCTGAGCGACTGGCACAACGTCATCATCGGCCACATGCAGCACAATGTGCGCGACCCGAACCGCGATCACACTCATGGCCGCATCTACCGCATCACAGCCACCGGTCGCCCATTGCAGAAAATTGTGCCTATCGACGGCCAGCCGATCCCCGCGCTGCTGGAAAACCTCAAGCATCCCACGGACAGCATCCGCCATCGCACCCACATCGAGCTGAGCGAGCGTGACACCAAAGAGGTCATCGCTGCCACGCAGGCCTGGATGAAGCAGTTTGACCCAGGTAAAAAAGAAGACGCGCATCACCTGCTCGAAGCGCTGTGGATTCATCAGCAGCACAACGTGCGAAATTTGGAGCTGCTGGGCCAGCTTCAGAAGTCTCCTGAACTGCATGCCCGCAATGCGGCCAACGTGGTGCAGCACCTGTGGTTCAACGTGGAGGCCTCCATGCACGGCGGTGTCATCGCCGGCGAGGTCGAGGAGAAAGCCAAGAAGTCAGGCATCCTCAGCGATACCCCCGAACTCACCACCATCCGCATCGCCACCGTTCCCGAGCGCATGATGTATGATGTTAAAGAGCTCACGGTGAAGTCCGGCAAGAAGGTGAAACTCACCTTTGCCAACCCCGACTTCATGCCTCACAACATCCTCCTGGTGAATCCCGGCAAAGCCGATGAAGTCGCCACACAGGCCATGGCTCTCGGAGCCAAAGGCTTCGAGACCGGATTCATCCCCGCCAACACCAACATCCTCTGGCACAGCAAGCTGCTGGACAACGGCAAGCAGCAGGTGATCGAGTTCACCGCCCCCGCCAAGCCCGGCGACTATCCCTACATCTGTTCCTTCCCCGGCCACTACCTTATCATGCGCGGTGTACTGCATGTGAAGTAAGGCATAAGATTGACTTCTCGTCTGAGATCTAGGCGGGCCAGAAATGGCCCGCCTTTTTTGTCCGGTCACACCTCCTCATGGGAGATAAAAGAACTGCCCTCCCACGTTCCTTTGCATCCGCCTTATGACCAAGCCTGCCGCTTTCCTTCTCGCCCTCGCACTTGTTTCAACGTGCGCTGTAGCTCAAAATACAAAAGCGGTCCTCAATCCGACCATGGCGATCAACCCGCTGGACGCCAAAAACACGGACACCGGCAAACCTGCGCCGCCAGAAGACCCGGCGCTGGCCAAATACTACATGGAGGAAAAGACCGCACCTCTGCCCCCGGTGACGTCGGCGGTGGACACGACGCTGCCTCTCACGCTGCAGAAAGGCGACCATGTGGTGTTCATCGGCAACACGCTGTTTGATCGCGGCGCTCAGTTCCCACATTTCGAGGCCATGCTCCTCAAGGGACATGCGGACAAGCAGCTCGTGGTGCGCACCCTGGCATGGTCCGCAGACGAGGTTGATCTCATGCCGCGCCCCACAAACTTTGGCACGCTCAACCAGCATCTGCATGCACAGAAGGCCGATGTGATCTTTGCCGCCTTTGGCTTCAATGAATCCTTCGGCGGCGTAGAAAAACTGCCAGACTTCAAACTGCGCCTCACCGCTCTCGTTCAGGAGCTCAAAACGCATGCCTACAATGGCAAGTCCGCGCCGCGTGTAGTTCTGGTGTCACCGATCGCGAATGAAAATGTCAAAGGCGTGCCAGCGGCAGACATGAACAACGCACGTCTCGCCGCCTACACCAAGGCGATGAGTGAAGTGGCAGCCGCAGAGAAAGTAGGATTCGCCAATGTGTTTGAGCCCATGCTACCCGCGATGAAGGGCCTGACCTTTAACGGGGTGCATCTCGAAGATGCAGGCTACGCCGTGTTTGGCGAGGCGTTGTATCGCGCCACCTTTGAAGTAAGCGCACCCGAGACAACTCCAGAGCTGCGCGCCGCCATCGCAGATCGCAACCGTCAGTTTTTTCAGCGTTACCGCCCATTAAACGGGTTCTACTACACTGGTGACCGCAACAAGGACTACGGCTATCTCGACTTCCTGCCCGCCATGCGCAGCTTTGATGTCATGGTGACCAATCGCGACCAGCGCATCTGGGCCATCGCACAGGGACAGAGCTTTGCCGGCAAAAAAGTGGATGACTCCAATGTGCCCGAAATGCCCGCCACCAAGGAGAGCAAGGGTGCCAACGAATGGATGACGCCGGCGAATGAACTCGCCGCCTTCAAGGTGGACCCGCGCTTTGAAGTAAACCTGTTCGCCAGCGAAGAGCAGTTCCCCGAAATCGCCAATCCTATTCAGATCCGCTGGGACACACGTGGACGCATGTGGGTCAGCACCTCTCAGGCATACCCGCATCTCTACCCCGGCCAGGAACCCAAGGACCGCCTCATCATTCTCGAAGACACGGACAACGATGGCCGAGCCGACAAATCCACCGTGTGGGCAAACAATCTCCACATCCCGCTGGCCTTCGAGTTTGGAGACGGCGGTGTGTATGTTTCCGACGAGCCACACCTCACTTTTCTCAAGGACACCGACGGCGATGGCAAAGCAGACTTCTCCCGCCAGGTATTCACCGGCTTCGGCACAGAAGACTCCCACCACGCGCTGCATGACTTTGTCTGGAGCCCCGATGGCGATCTCATCATCCGCGACTCCATCTTTCTTCATTCCCAAATAGAGACCGCCTACGGCCCCGTGCGCCTGGACAACTCCGGCTGGTTCCGCCTGCGCACCGATACTCAAAAGCTCAGCACCTTCGGCAGCTACCCCAGCACCAATCCCTGGGGTGTGACCTTCGACGACTGGGGCCACCACATGGCCAGCCATCCCATCTTCGCCAGCGCCTTCCACGCCACTAATCCGCCCTATCCCGAGCAGCATCCCGGCGCCGGCAAAATGCCCGCCTACTCCGGCACCTGCGGCCAGGAGTTTGTCGATTTCGATTTCTGGCCTCAAGAGCTTCAGGGCGGATTCATCAAGGCGCGCTACAAGCCCACCAACAACATCGAGATGCACCAGTGGATCGAGATGGACGACCACTACGAGGAAAAGAAAATCGGTGATCTCATCTTCTCCACCAACCTCAGCTTCATCCCCACGGACGTGAAAGCGGGCCCGCGTGGTGACTTCTACATCTGCGATTGGTACAACCCCATCAAAGGCCACGCCCAATACTCCCTCCGCGATCCGCGCCGCCTACGCACCAGCGGCCGCATCTGGCGCATCGTGCCAAAGGGGGCCAAGTTGGCCGCACCACCCACCGTTGCTGGCGCGCCCATTCCCGCCCTTCTCGATCTCCTCAAAAGCCCCCACTACCGCTGGCGCTATCAGGCTAAGCGCGAGCTGCACGAACGCGATGCCGCCGAAGTCAAAACCGCGCTCGACACATGGATCGCCAGCCTTGATCCCAAGGACGCCCGCCTCCGCCACCATCAACTTGAAGCCCTCTGGACCGGCCGCACCATCGGAACCGAAAATCACGCGTTGCTCAAAGCGCTGCTCAATTGCGAAGAGCACCACGCCCGTGCCTCTGCCACGACTCAATTGCGCTATGTCGATCTGCCTGATCGCATCGAACAGCTCCGCTCTCGCGCCAATGACGCCAATGCCCTCGTCCGCATGGAGGCCGTCATCGCCGCCAGCTACATCGGCACCGCCGAAGCCCTCAATGCCGTTCTGCCAGTGCTCGACAAACCCATGGGCGAGCACCTGACATACGCCGTCCGCACTTCTCTGGGGAGTGAAGCCCTCTCACGCCATTGGAAGGCCGGCGATAACCCCAAGATCACCGCCTTCATGAATGCCTTCGCTGCCAGCTACAAGCGGAGCTCTTTCGAAAAGAAAAAGACCGTCGAGGAAACCGCCTTCGACAAACAACCCGGCGTCGCCAAAATCACCATCAACTGCGTTCGCGAGCGCATGCTATTCGACAAAACCGAATTCAGCGTCAAAGCAGGCCAGCCTGTCAGCCTCGTCTTCAACAACCCCGACGCCACTGCGCACAACCTCGCCATCTGCAAACCTGGCAGCGTGGAGGAGATCGGCCTCGCCGGAAACGAGATGGCCAAAGACCCCGATGGCATCAAAAAGGACTTTATTCCCCCCACGGACAAGATCCTCCACCACACCAAGCTTCTCAATCCCAACGCAGCCGAAACACTCCGCTTCACCGCCCCCAAAGAGCCCGGAGACTATCCATACCTCTGCACCTTCCCCGGCCACTGGGTCATCATGCGCGGAGTCATGCACGTCAAGTAGTCGGGGCATTCCTGCCCCGTCTGGACATGGAGCGGAGAAGCAGAGACTGGCAGGAATAGCCCGGTTACTTCCTTTTCTTCTTCGCTGCTTTTTTGGCGGCTTTTTTCTTGGCGGGCTTCGCTTCGACGAGGGCTGGTTCTTCGATGGGAATCTCTGTCGCAAGGTCAATGCCGAAGATTGCCGACAAATCAGCTCCAGCGAGTTCACCGGCATCCGCCGAGAGATCGGTAATCGCAGCACTGCTGGCATCGGACAGCAGCTCCGCCTGGTCCACACCGCGCAGCGTGAAAAGCAGCTCTGGCTTTGTATCCAGCAACACGCCCACGCCATACAGCACGGCGGAGACATGTTTGCACATGTCCGCATAATCAGGGCAGGAGCAGTTGAAGCGAATCTCCTTCGGCTTCGGAAACAGGCCATTCACAGGATCGGTCAACACCTTCATCAGGTCGTCGCCCAGCTTTCCCGCCAGCAGATCCAGCATGGAGCCCACCTGCCCAGCGCTTGATTCCACGATCTGCTTCCACTGCTTCTTGGGCAACGGCTGGATGCTGACGCTCGTGTCATACAGCTCTGATCCCGCCACCACTGCGCTAAGTTTGCCTGGTTCGATCTCGAGATTGAACACTTTCCCTTGCCTCAGATAGCTCCGCCCACGTGGCAGACGCGACTCATAGACCTGATATGACTCCAGGTTCCGGCACCAAGCCTGTCCCCAGAAGGTGGTGCACAGTTTCTTCTGCCCAGCCGGAGCTTCCAGCACTTGAAACTTATCCCCGCGCTTCTTCCGCTTCTCGATCTCGCGCTGCAGCCGCGCCTTTTGTTCTTCGACATCTTGGTAGGACCACCACATGACCTGCTTTTAAACGACAGCAGCATTCACATCAAGCCTCACCAAATCCAGCAGTTCCTCGGCTCCCATCTCCGTCAGCAGTTTCTCCGCTCCCCCCTCCCCAGTGATCAGGTCATGGGCCAGGCTCATCTTTTTCTCGATCAATGCGTCGATGCGCTCCTCGATCGTCCCCTGACAGACAAACTTGTGCACCATCACATTCTTCTTCTGCCCGATGCGGAAAGCGCGGTCCGTCGCCTGATTTTCCACCGCAGGATTCCACCAGCGGTCAAAGTGAATCACATGGCTGGCGGCTGTGAGCGTCAGCCCGGTGCCGCCGGCTTTCACACTGATGACCATGAAGGGAGGCCCTCCGGGCTGCTGAAAGCTTTCCACCAGCTGCGGGCGCTTCTTCACGGCCGTCCCGCCATGCAAGATCAGCCCCTCTCGGCCAAAGACTTTGGCCAGGAATCGCGCCAGTGGATCACAGGTCTCCTGAAACTGCGTGAAAATCAGCGCCCGTTCACGGCGCTCCGCCAGTTCGCCGCATATCTCCGCCAGTCGCGCAAACTTGCCGCTATCCTCAGGATTCCAGGCACCATCGCCGTTCCAGTGGCTTGGGTGGTTGCAGATCTGCTTAAACTTCAGCAGAAAGCCCAGCACCAGCCCCTGCCGCTTGATCGGCTCCATGCTCTTGTCCGCCAACATCTTGGCCAGTTGATCCACCAGTTTCGCATAGATCGTGGCCTGCCGCTTCGTGAGGCCGCAGAAGGCCTTTGTTTCAATCTTGTCCGGCAGGTCGCTGATGATGCTTCTGTCCGTCTTCATGCGCCGCAGGATGTAGGGCTGCACCAGCCGCCGCAGCGGCGCGAAGCCCTCACTGCTTTGGGCGCAGCGCTTCACCACATCCGCAAAAGCGGCCGAGCTGCCGAGCAGTCCCGGATTCAGGAAATCAAAAAGACTCCACAGATCTCCCGGTCGGTTCTCCACCGGCGTACCGGTGAGAGCAATGCGTGCCGGGGCCTGCAGATTCTTCACCGCCTTCGCACTGCCACTGCCGGGATTCTTGATCGCCTGCGCCTCATCGAGAATGACCATGCTCCACGCGTGCTGCTGCCAGGACTCGGTGCGTTGCAGAAACTGATACGTGGTCAGCATCGCATCATACCCACGCAGAGCCTCCGCAGGCCGCTTCACCGCATAGTCCAGCTCCTCGCGTGCGGTCTGCGAGGGGTGGGCAATGAAAAGCCTCAGGTCAGGTGCAAACTTCGCCACCTCAGCCCTCCAGTTGCCCACCAGTGAGGCAGGAACGATCAGCAGCCCCGGGGCCTTCGCTTCCTTTTGCCGCGCCAGCAGCAGCGCGATGACCTGCAGCGTTTTGCCCAGTCCCATGTCATCCGCCAGACAGGCACCCAGCCCCAGACGTGTCATGAACTGCAGCCATGAAAAACCCTTGAGCTGATAGGGGCGCAGCGTCGCACAAAGATTCGGCGGCGGTGGCGAGGCAGCAGGGTCACGCATCTGCTGGAGCAGCGTTGCCAGATTCTTGCCCGCCACGATGTCGCTCCACTCATGCACCATTGGCGTGCTCTCCTCTTCCACGGCTTGCAGTCGCGGATCAAAGCCCGCCAGCATGCGCATCCCTTCGAGAAAGCCGATGCCGCCTTCACCTGCGGCATGCTGCACCCGCTCCCAGTGCGACATCACCTGCTTGAGTTGTGCGCCGTCCACCTCCACCCAGCGGCCACGCAGGGAAACCAGTCCCGTGTCTGCGCTCAGCAGTTTCTCCCACTCCGCATCAGTCAGCGGCTCGCCATCCATGCTGGCGCTGATCTTAAAGCTCATCAGCGCACCCACATGGAGGGAGGCCTGCTTGGGCGCATCAATCGTCACCGCTACTGCCGGGCGCGGCCCTTTGCCGCTGCGCCACCAGTCGGGGAGCTTCATGACAATGCCGCTTTCTTGAAACTCGGCCGTGTCCCGCAGCACGCGAAAGGCCTCCTGCGGAGACATCGCCATGGGCTGAAAGAGCCGCTTCGTCTCCAGCCACTCGCGCAGCAGCTTGGATTTTTCCGCCGCCGTGCGCACCGGCTCTAGCAGAGCATTCAGCGCCGCCTGGTCCTTCTGCCCGGCATAGAGCTGCAGGGCACGCGCCAGGGGCAGGTGCTGCGGCTGTCCGGTGGCGCTCAGTTTTTCGGTAAAGGTGGCCAGAAAGGCAAAAGGCCGCTGCGTGTCCGTCTTGTTTTCCGCGAGGTGAAAGGTCACACGCCCCACCGCATGCCAGGCAGGGCAGCTCTGCCGCAGCCAGTCCTCCACACCCAGTTCGGCGCACAGCCGGGCGATGTGCTGCGCCAGATCCAGCCACCAGCGTTCCAGAATCTCAGGCGAAAGGTATTCAGCCCCGGCAAAGGGCGGAGCAGCGGCCATGTGCGCCACCCGTTCTGGCATCGCCGGGGGCAGCGTAGCCAGTGCATCTTTCGTCTGGCACAGCCGGGTGAAAAACTGCCGGCCATAGTCCCGCAGCCAGCGCCACGCCGGCTCCAGTTCTGCGGTCAGCAAATCCGTGCAAAGCAGGCACAGAAGAGCCCCAGACGAGTCGAGAGCGGCTATTTTTCGCTCCGCCGTCGATTCCGCCCCACCTTCGTGGGTGAGAAATCCTTCCGGTGTGATCACTGGGACAAGCATAAAATCTCTCTGGATGAATGAACGGCGGCGCACAAGCCGCGATCTGACGGAAAAAACACCGCAGCGGCCCTTTCCAACGGGGTTCGGCCTGCTAACGTACCGGTTCCCCCGCCGTTGCCCGGCGCGGGCCTCATTTTGCGCATGTCCAGTCTCATCACCGATCTTCCCGTTCTGCTCCGTCCGTTTGATGCCCGCACCCGCCAGGAGGCGGAACGGCTCGTCGATGATGATGCCGTCAGGGGGCTGGAGCTCATGGAAGATGAGATGATGGCAGAGGTGCGGCTGGACGACCGCCCGGCTCAGGTGCGTTGGCTGCGTGGTGATCGCGGCTGGCATGGCGAAACAGACGTGGATGATGATCAAACGCTCGAAGACCTCGCCCTCTGCGCCACGCTCGTGGCGGTGCAGCGCCGTGAGGCACGCGGCACCCTGCCCATGACTCCCGTGGAGGAGGAAGACTTTGAGCATCAGCTCTCCGTCAAGCTGGGCCGCCAGCTCACCCCTGATGAGGAGAATTACCTCAGCAAGGTGGAAAAGCGCTACGAGCGCGTGCGGCTCACCGGCAAAATCTTTGACCAGGACATGGTGCGCCTGCATTCCCGCTGGGCCATCCAGACCCTGGAGCCTCTGGCGCTCTGGCCTGAGACTCCCAAAAGCCTGCGCGATTTCTGGAACTACATCGCCCTCGCCCTTGCAGACAAAGGACTCGCTGTGCCGGTCTTCCTCCGCTGCATGTGCGACATCGAAGGCACCCGCGAGGCCCTGCGCGAATGGCGCCACGCCAGCACCGTGCCCACCTGGCAGAAGCGCATCCGTGAGTTCATCGACTCCCGCCAGGACGACCGCCACACCCACCGCCAGCCGCCGCGCCAGTGCGACTTCCGCCTTCTCATCACCGTGAATGACGCGCGTCTGCAGATGCGTCTGGAGGGTGGCGAGACGCCCTCTCCCTACACCACGGTGGATGCTGCTCTGCTGGACAATCTCCGCCGCGACCACCGCGACGGCCGCCTCGTGACCTCCGGCACCTCCGAGCTGCTTTTCGTCTCCTGCCTGGGTCAGTGTGATGAGAACTGGAACGACTCCTTCCGCTTGGAGTCCAAGCACCATTCCCAGTGGCTGGCCACGCTCTTCCAGCAGCCCGCTCTGCACGAGCGCATGCTCACGCTCGACGAGGCCCCCTTCACTCTGGCAGAGCAGCCGCTGCGCTGGACCACACGTCTCAGTGCCAATGGCCTGAATCTCACCCTCCAGCTTGAAACAGCCGAAGGCATCCCTGCCCCGCTGCCCCTGCGCATCCTGCGCGGCGTGCAGACGCTCTACCTTAGCGCAGACACCCTCTTCCGCGGCCCGGTCTGGCTGCATGATGAATCCCGCATCGACACCGCCGTCACCATGCCGCTGGAGGCGCTTGCCACCGCTGAGGGCATCGCCTTCATGCGCGAGATCGACATCCCCGTCCCGGACGCGATCAAAAGCCGCGTACGCCACGAGGACCTGCATGTGAATATCAGCGCCGCCTGTCTGGCCAAGACCTCCGGCTCCAGCGGCGCCGAGTTCGTCACCTTCAAGGCGGATGCTGTGGATGCCGAAGGCCGCGTTCGCGAGACCCTGCGCTTTTCCGGCTGGCAGCCGGTGGATGAAAAAAAAACGACTGACTCCGAAGACGCCATCGTCTGCCGCGACCGCCGCGCCCTGCGCGACGCCGAAGAGCTGATGAACCAGCTGCGCCGCACCTGGGACATGGAAAATGACGCCTGGCGCGTGCGCATGGCCAAGGATTTCCCCGACATGTTCCACCAGTGGGCCTCCGTCCTGCCGGAGAACGTGCACCTAAAGACGGACGACAGCCTCAAGACCATTCTGGCAGATCCCCTCATTGCCCGTGTGCGCCTGGAGGCCACTCAGACCAGCAGCATCGACTGGCTGGACCTGCGCCTCGTCTTTGACATCGAGGGCATGGATCTCAAACCCGCCGACATCCGCCGCCTCATCGCTGCCAAGGGTGAATTCGTTCGCCTCGCAGACGGCTCCTGGCGTCGCGTGAAGCTAGAGCTCAGCGAGGAGCAGATGCAGATGCTCGACCGCCTGGGCATCGACCTCAATGAGCACAGCGACGAAACCCACCGCATGCACTGGCGGCAGCTCGCGCAGGAAAGCGCGGCGGAGATCGTCAATCCCAAGGCCTGGAGCAAGATCGTCGAACGCATGGAAGAGGCCAAGCTGGACCTGCGCCCACCTGTTCCAGAGGGGCTCAATGTCACACTCCGCCCCTATCAGGTGGATGGCTTCCATTTCCTCACCTACCTCACCTCCAACCGCTTCGGCGGCATCCTGGCAGACGACATGGGCTTGGGCAAAACCCTGCAGGCCATCACCTGGGTGCTCTGGCTCCGCTCACGCAAAAAAGCCGACGGCCCCCACCTGCCCGTGCTCGTCGTCTGCCCCAAGTCCGTGCTGGACGTCTGGGCGCTCGAGTTCAAGAAAGGCTCCCCCGACCTGCGCGTGCTCGTGCTGCACGAGCGCGATCTCTTTGATATCAACCTCGTCATGACACAGATTGACGTGGTGGTCATGAACTACGCACAGCTTCGCGGCTTTGATGGAGCTCTGGCCGCCGTGCGCTGGTTGGCCGCCATTCTGGATGAAGGCCAGCAGATCAAGAACCCCGACTCCAAAGCCGCCAAGGCCGCACGCCAGCTCCGCGCAGACAACCGCCTCGTGCTCACCGGCACGCCGCTGGAAAACCGCCTGCTGGACCTCTGGAGCCTCATGACCTTTGCCACTCCTGGAGCCCTGGGAGAACGCGCCTACTTCCACCGCCACTTTGACCGCCGCAAGGACTCCCGCGCCGCCGAGCGCCTCTCCGCACGCCTGCGCCCCTTCATGCTGCGCCGCACCAAGTCCCAGGTGGCCCGCGACCTGCCTTCCCGCAGCGAGGAAAATCTCCTCAGCGAAATGAGCGGCCGCCAGGCCGAGCTCTATAAAGAGGAGCTGGCCCGCGCCCAGCACATGGTGCTCAACAGCTCCGGCTTTGACATGGTCAACCGCCGCCGCTTTGCCATCCTGCAGGCCCTCACCCGCCTGCGCCAGATCTGCTGCCACCCCGGCCTTATCGACAAAACCGCCGAGAATGAGGAGAGCGCCAAGCTCACCTCCACACTGGAGCTCATCCAGGAGCTGCATGCCGAAGGGCATAAGGTGCTGCTCTTCAGCCAGTTCGTCTCCATGCTGAAGATCATCCGCACCAAGCTGGAGGAGCTGAACCTCCCCTACCATTGGCTCACCGGCGCCAGCACGGACCGCGCAGGCATCGTCAAGGCCTTCCAGGAGGATGACAAAGCCAGCGTCTTCCTGCTCTCGCTCAAGGCCGGTGGCGCGGGTCTGAACCTCACCTCCGCCTCCTACGTCATCCTCTACGATCCGTGGTGGAACCCCGCCGTGGAAAACCAGGCCATCGACCGTGCACACCGCATCGGCCAGACCCAGCCTGTAATGGCCTACCGCATGCTGACCAAGAGCACCATCGAGGAGAAGATCATGACCCTTCAGCACAAGAAGAACCTCATGGTCAGCAACGTCCTCGGCGAAGGTGGTTTCACCAACCTGCTGGAGAAGGAGGACTTCGACTTCCTCTTCGACATCGAGGCGGAGCGCAGCGCGTAGCATGGACTGAGAAGAGAAGTTGCCGCCTCTTCCTTGCGGTGCATACTCTAAGATCTCCGTGCGCACGCTCCTGTAGCTCAACGGTTAGAGCAGGGGACTCATAATCCCTTGGTTGCGGGTTCGAATCCCACCGGGAGCACCACACCAATCCAAAAGCGCAGAAGAAAGTTGCCCGCGTCTGACACTCACCGATTCAGGCTCTGTTTGTCACTAAAAACGAACACGTTGGAGCTGTGGCGGTCGATGTGGTAAACTGCATAAATGCCCGCTCTCGCTTTCGGACGTCTTTTTCACACTCCCCTGGCTGCTCTTGGGTTGGGTCTGCTGTTGGCCAGCCCAGCCCATGCGGGCTTTTCCACCTTCTGGACTCTCGGCGTACAAGATGGCTCAGCCAATGAGTTCGCCACAGAGAGCTACAACAGCAACGCCGCCCCGGGCAGCGCTACCGTCAAAGACGACGATTACTATTTCGCCGGCACTTACCCGACACCGATCGGTTTGGTCTCGGCCAGCGAGAATCCCGCGACGAATTTTGAGCGCGCCATCACATCCAGCGATCCGAACGACCGGTTCCACTTCACTCTCAGCGCGGCACAGGCCGCCAGCACGGCCCGCTACCGCCTGACGTTTCACGTGGTGTGGGGCGGCTGGTGGATTCCCGCGCAGGGTGTCGGCGGGAAAGGCTACGGCACACACGAGGTCACGGTGAAGATGAACGGCGTGGTGGTCGGCACCAAAACCTTCACGCACGATGACGGACTGGTGCTGTCTTTCAATGCCAGCCAGGTCAGCGCCGTGGCAGGGGCCAATGTCTTGGAGATTTCACGCACAGGCGGCTCATCGGATGCGTGGATCGCTTTTGATGATCTGGGTTTCGAAATCAACCCCACCGCCATGGTGGACACCGACATGGACGGCATGCCCCAGTACTGGGAGGAGGAGCAAAGCCTGAGCGACAGCGATGCCACAGACGCCGCCAAGGACCAAGACCACGACGGCCTGACCGCCCTGCAGGAGTATCCCCTCGGCACCGATCCCAACAATGCCGACACCGACGCCGACGGACTCACCGACGGCGAAGAGTCAGTCACCTACCACACCAACGCCCTGCTGGCTGACACCGATGGCGATGCAGTAAGCGATGGTGATGAAGGCAAGCTCTACCATACCAATCCGCTGCTCACTGACACCGATGCAGACGGCGCGCCCGATGCCTGGGAGCTCCGCACGGGCTATGATGCCAGCAGCGCCTCCAGCAAGCCGCCAGCCTTCCCCTATGCCATCGGCTTTCATTGGGCCATCGATCAGACGCCGGACAATGTCATCAAACCATTGGAGGTGACCGGCTACGCCCCGCAGATGAAGTGGAACGAGACCCGCCTGATGTTCCCCTGGGGTGGAGTGAATGGCGATGTCACGGATGTAGCCTCCCCTGCCCTGGGCGCGCTGACAGACAGCTCCGGCGCCAGCACGGGCGTGAACATCTCATGGACGGCCACCGGCATGTGGTACACCGGCAATGACGGCAGCAGCAGCCAGCGCCTCTTCAATACCTTCGTCAATGTGGGCGACGACACGCCTGTCAGCGTGACGCTCAGCAACATCAGCTTCCCCCACTATGATGTGATCCTCTATGTCGGCGCCTACACAGATGGCAGCCACGGCTATGCACGCCTGAATGACAACGCGGGCACGGATCTGCATTTCCTGGCCGGATCCACGCGACCTCAGGCGGAGTTTGCCGAGCCAGCCTTGTCCTCCGAAAGTCGGCCTTGGCGCGGCAATGTGCTGCGCTTCCGCAATCTCTCGGCCTCGTCATTCAACGTCAAACTCTACCGCTACGGCACGGACTCGGTGGGGCTGCATGCCATCCAGATCGTCCACTCCACCGCCGACACAGACGCAGACTCCATGCCCGACTGGTGGGAGTACCGCAGCAAGCTGCGCCCCGACTCCGCCGCCGATGCCAGCCAGGATCCCGACTCTGACACCGCCACCAATCTGCAGGAATACACCGCAGGCACGGACCCACGAAATGCCGACACCGACGGCGATGGCCTGACCGACGGCGAGGAGATCAACACCTACCACTCCAACCCGTTGCTGCCGGACACCGATGGAGACGGGCTCACCGACGGCGTTGAGGTCAAACAGTCCCACACCAATCCGCTGCTGGCAGACTCCGATGGGGACGGACGCTCAGATGCTGTCGAGGTGCAGACAGGCAGCGATCCACTCGTGGCAGACTCAGTCACATCTCAGATGCCGGTCATCACCACTTCTCCGCGCACCTTCGACTGGACGCTCGACAACGTTCAGGTCGTCTGGGATCACTCCCTGGGCCAGACGGCCGTGGGCAGCTGGGAAGACAGCCTTTTCACCATGGCAGTGACAAACTCTGTTTCCACCGGTTCAGACTCCCTGCGTGTGGGACTGCGCTGCACCGGAAACCGGGTGGCTCGCTACCTCTACTCGGGCAGCGCAGGCGCTTTCAGCTTCTCCAATAATCCGACCTGGGACATCTGGGACACCGACTGGAACTGGTATGTGCAGGACCTGCGCGCAGCACTCGGCTTCAGTGGCTATGGCCGGGTGGACATCTCTCAGCGCCTGCGCTTCCGGGTATCTGGCACCAATCCAGGCAATGATCCCAATGCCTGGACACTGACCTTCGAAATCCGCAATCAAGACACCAGCCAGGTGGTGAACAGCGTCACCTTCACAAACTGCACGCTGGCACCCAGCGCGCACAACGGCACCGCCACCTGGCAGAACAACTCCGACCCAGGCGTGCCAAACCGGCTTTCCATTGATACCCGGCCGGGCGTGCAGCTCTTTTTCAGATCCACTCCGCTCGCAGATACCGCAGACTTTGCAGCCTACAAAGATGTCGGCAAAGACGGCATCCCGGATGCCTGGCAGGATGCGCACGGCCTGAACAAGAACGATTCTGCAGATGCAGGCCGCGACCCGGATCAGGATGGCCAGACCAATCTGCAGGAATATCTCATCGGCACCGACCCGCACAATGCCGATACAGATGGAGATACCGCCCCCGATGGCGTGGAAGTCGCCGCAGGCTCCGATCCCCTCAACCCGCTGAGCAAGCCGCCTTACTACACAGGTCTTCCCTCCGGCATCAACGGCACCGACCTCAACGGCAATGGCATCCCCGACGCCTACGAGCAATGGGCCGGCAGTTACGCGCTGCGAAGCACCAAAGACAGCGACAAGGACGGCTACACCGATGCTCAAGAAGCCGCCGCCGGCACCAATCCTCTGGACCCCGCCTCCCGTCCCTGGCTGGGCTTTCTGCAAAGCGGCAGCGACTTCACGCTGCGCTGGGGACTGGCCGCCAGCAAGCAGCACCAGGTCTGGCAGAGCACCGACCTGCAAAACTGGACACCCGCCTCCGGCACGCCCTCCACCATGGCCACGGAGATGCGGCAGACTTTCACCAATGCCCTCGGCAGCAGCACGCGGAAATTTTATCGAGTCGCGCTGAACGACGTGGACACCGATGGCGACGGCGTCAGCGACTGGCTGGAGAAGAATGTGCTGCACTCAGATCCAAACAGCGCCAGCAGCCTGCATGCTCCTGTGACCATCACTACAACCGTAAACGGCAACCCGGTCATCACGACGATCAGCGGAGATTACTACGCCTACCTGGAGCGCTACCAGGGTGGTGCCGCCAGCGGAGGATTTGCCAGCAGCGACAGTGGCGGCACTACAGGCAGCGGCATCTCACGAGCCAATGCGGCTTTCTTTCTCACCCAGTCCACCTTCGGTCCCATTCCCGAGGACATCGAGCGCGTGCAGAGCATGGGCTACGCCGCGTGGATCACCGAACAGATGGGCAAGGCCCCCACCCTCCACTCCACCTACATCAAAAAGATCTTTGATGACGTGCAGGGGCCGCACACGGACAAGCTCTACAACACCAACGACTCCCGCCTGCTCTTCGGCAACAACATGATGAGCGCCTTTGCCCGCGCAGCCGTGCAGGGAGACGACCAGCTGCGCCAGCGCGTGGCCTATGCACTGAGCCAGATCCTGGTGGCCTCACGCCATGACGCCAATCTGACCGACAAGCCGCTCGGCATGGCCAGCTTCTACGACATCTTTGTGAAGAACGCCTTTGGCAACTACTACGACGTGCTCTGGAACGTCACGCTTCACCCCTGCATGGGCCGCTACCTCAGTCATGTGGGCAATCAGAAGGCCAAGCCTGAGATCAACCAGTACCCGGATGAAAACTACGCGCGCGAGGTCATGCAGCTCTTCAGCATCGGCCTGTGGGAGTTGAATTCAGACGGCTCCCGCAAGGTGGACACAAACGGGCAGAACATTCCCACCTACACCAACACGGACATCACCCAGACGGCACGCGTCATGACAGGCCTGTGGTTTGGCGGACGCGAGTGGGGCAATGGCGGCTGGACAGACCCCGACTACAGCACGCCGATGACCATGCATGCGGAGTATCACGACTTCGCCCCCAAGACGCTCGTTCGCGGTCTGGTGGTGCCGCAGCGGCCGGTCACGAATGAAGACGCCATGCGCGACGTGGCGGAGGCCATTCGCAACCTCTTCAACCACCCCAACTGCCCGCCCTTCATCTCCAAGCAGCTCATCCAGTTTCTCGTCACGGACAATCCCTCCCCCGCCTACGTGCAGCGCATATCAGCCGTGTTTGCCAACAACGGCAGCGGCGTACGTGGTGATCTGGCCGCCGTGGTTCGCGCCATCCTGCTGGACGATGAAGCGCGTGATCCGCGTTATCAGGAAAACGTGACGTCTCACGGCAAGCTCAAGGAGCCCGTCGTCCGCACGATGGCGCTCGCCCGTGCCTTTGGCATTCGCAAGGTGCCAAACTTTGTCTGGTGGGACTGGGGCGACTTTTATGACAGCTCGCGCCAGGAGCCGACCAACTCCCCCAGCGTGTTCAACTTCTACCGCCCCGAGTACCGCGCCGCCGGACTGCTCACACAAAACAACCTCGCGGGCCCCGTCTTCCAGATCACGGACAGCTATTCGTCCATCGCCATGCCGAACAAGCTGTGGGACATCATCGACAACGGCTTCCACGTCTGGGGCGTCTATCACTTCCCGCTGGATTACACCTGGGCTGCCGCTCTCTCCGGCACGCCCGAGCTGCTGGTGGATGAACTGAACACGCTCTTCTGCGGCGGGCGCATGGGTACCGCCACACGCTCGATCATCCTCAACGCGATCAACCAGATCCCTGCGGAGCAGGCCACCGCCCGTGCCAAGGTCGCCGTCTATCTCACCGTGGTGTCACCCGAAGGAGCCGTCCTCAAGTGATGAAACAATCTCCCGCCAGCACCTCCATGAAACAAACCCGCCGCCGCTTCCTCGGAGAGGCCAGCTGTGCCGCCGTCAGCTCCATCTCGATGGTGAACATGATGCTGAATCTGCGCCTGGCCACCAGCGCCGCCGCGCAGAGCGCACCCACGGACCGCAAGACTCTCGTGTGCATCTTCCTCAATGGCGGCATGGATTCCTTCAATGTCCTCGTCCCACGGGATGACACCCGCTACGGAAACTACGCCGTCTCACGCGGCAACCTCGCTCTCGATAAAGCAGCGCTGAAAACACTGAATCAGATTCCCGCCAGTGACGGCAATCTTTACGGCCTGCATCCGAGCTGCAGCGGGCTTCAGGGGCTTTTCAATGGCCTCAACGGCGACACCTCCAAGCGCCGGATGGCCATGATCTCCAACATCGGCACTCTGATCCAGCCAACCACCAAGGCACAGTACGCCGCCGGCACCGCCACACTGCCACGCGCACTTTTCTCCCATGCCGACCAGATCGACCAATGGCAGACCTCCGTTCCGCAGGGAATGGCGCAGGCCAGCGGCTGGTTTGGCCGAGCGGCAGATGTGCTGAATAGCACGGTCAACAGCGGGCAGACCTCGATGAACATTTCGCTCAGTGGCAACAACCTCATCCAGGTGGGAAACAGCACTCAGCAGTTTGTCATCACCGACTCCGGGGCGCTCGCCCTCACCGACCCCACGGATACCAACCCCGCCAATCCAGGCGCATGGAAAAACAGCGGGCACCGCAGCCTGCTCGCGCAGCATTACAGCAACCTCATGCAGGAGTCCTACTCGCAGATGACCAAGACGAGCATGGACCTGCAGCAGAATTTTCAGACCATCTTCCACGCCTACGATGACTCGGCCGTCTCGTCACTTTTTCCCGGCACCTATTTCGGTGGCCAGATGCTCGCAGTGGCCAAGACCATCGCCATCCGCCAGTCGCTCGGCCTGCGGCGTCAGACGATCTTCCTCAGCTTCGGCGGCTGGGATCATCATGGCGAGCTGCTTAACACCGAAGCAGGCATGCTCAGCGTGCTCGATGGTGGCCTCACTGCCTTCCAAAAAGCACTGGAGGCGCTGGGAATGCAGAATGACGTGATCACTTTCACCGCCTCGGATTTTGGCCGCACACTGCGCAGCAATGGACGCGGCACCGACCACGCCTGGGGTGGCAATCACTTCGTCATGGGCGGCCCGGTGCAGGGTGGCAAAATCTACGGCACCTTCCCGGATGTGACGCTCGACAGCAATGACGACGTCGGCTACGGCGGGCGCATGATGCCCACCACCAGCGTGGACCAGTTCTTTGGCGAGCTGCTGCGCTGGTTCGGTGTCAGCTCGTCGGACCTCAGCTACGTGCTGCCCAACATCGGCAACTTTTACAGCCCGAACTCCAGCACGCTGCCCATCGGATTTTTACAGCCCGGAACATGGAGTTAGCCGATCATCGCTTGAAGATCCACAACCGCTGGATCAAGGCACTCCTTGTGTGCCTCATCGTCGCGGGCTGGTTTTTGTCGCGAGAGACATCGGGGCCACCAGTTCACAAAAGCAACCGGAATACCCCCGCCATCCAGGTGGCGAGCCAGAAACCACCGACAGAAAAACCTCCGCCAGGAGAAGCCATCCTTCAAGGCTACGCCACCGCTGGCACCACCGTGCAGCAGGATCTCACCCTCATGTCTCATGTGCTTGGAAACTTTGCCCTTCTCGTGAAAGGCAATGACCCGCTGCCTTTGGGCGCGAATGAGGAAATCGCCGCCGCACTGCGCGGACGCAACCGCACCCAGCTTCGCTTCGTGCCGGAGACCAGCCCCATCTTCAATGCCCAGGGCCAGATCATCGACCGATGGGGCACGCCGCTCTACTTCCACGCAGCCTCGCATGATCGTGTGGAGATCCGCAGCGCCGGCCCTGACAAGATCATGTGGACTGCGGACGATGTGCAGCGGCAGAGCAACGGCACCTTCTTAAACTCCGAAGAAACCCAGGCACCCAGCCTGCTGGAGCAGTCACTTCAGCACCGCAGCCCAGGGAGAAAATAAGACACACCATGCTGATTTCGTATTGGTGCATGTTGTTCTCTGGCGTCTGCTCCAGCAGTCGTCACGCCGTCCACCGCCACCCATGACCTCACACGGCCAGCCACCTTCCGATCACAGCCCTTCCGCCGGGTTGTTTGATCTGGCATTGCAGGATGCGACTCAGCCTGAGTTGACGCAAAGCCCCGAGCAGGCCGGGCAGGTCATCAGCGGGCGTTATATCCTGCGAGCTGTCTTGGGCGAAGGAGGAGCCGCACAGGTCTGGCGCGCGGAGCAGACGGAACCCGTCAGGCGCGAGGTGGCGCTGAAAATCGTACGACCTGGCCTGCTGGCACAGCCAGTGGCCGCACGTTTCCAGCGCGAGCACCAGGTGCTGGGCCGCATGGAGCACCCGCACATCGCCGCCGTTTTTGACGCAGGGGAGCTGCCAGATGGGCGCACGTATTTTGTCATGGAGCTGGTGGCCGGCTCCGCCATCACCACCTGGTGCAAAGAACACGAAGCCCCAGTGCAGCAGCGGCTGGAGATTTTTGTACAGGCCTGCATGGCCGTGCAGCATGCCCATCAGCGCGGCATCCTTCATCGGGACCTCAAACCATCAAACGTCATGGTCGTGGAAGTGGATGGCAGACCACTGGTAAAAGTCATCGACTTTGGCATCGCCAAGGCGCTCGCAGGAGATCTTGCCGTCGGGCAAGACGCCACGCTCTGCGGCATGGTGCTCGGCACTCCCCGCTACATGAGCCCGGAGCAGGCCGAGCTGAGCAGGCAGGATGTGGACATCCGCACCGACGTGCATGCGCTGGGCGTGCTGCTGTATGAACTTCTCACAGAAACCACCCCCATTCCCGCAGCAGCTGGTGCAGAGCCCCCGCTCGCGCAGCTCCTGGAGCAGGTGCGTCATGCCGACCCCGAGCCGCCCAGCCAGCGCGTCCTTCGCATCTCCGGCAGCAGGGCCAGGGCGCTCTCACGTGAGCTGCGCGGAGAGCTCGACTGGATAACGTTGCGTGCACTGCAAAAGGATCGGGAGAAGCGCTATCCCACCGTGCTAAATCTGGCTGAAGATGTCCTTCATCATCTTCGCAGAGAGGCTGTGTCAGCTGGGCCGCCCGGTGCAGCCTACCAGATGAAAAAATGGCTCTCGCGCCACCGCGTCGCCGTTGGCACGGCTGCGGCGGTCATCCTTTCTCTGGCTGGCGGTTTGGCAGCCACATGGTGGGCCCTTGGCCTGGAGAAAGTACAGCGCCAGGAGGCGCACATTCAGGCAGATCTGGCCCAGCAGATCAGCACACATCTGGAGGATCTGCTCGCCAACGCACGCCGCCATGCCAGCGCAGGCCTGCACACACAGCTCCTGCGCAAGCTTGCGGACGACTACGCCGCAGGCATGTCTCGTTTTGCCAGTCAGCCACGTGCCGAGGCCCGGCTGGCGGAGCAGCTGGCGCAGCTCTATGTGGCACTGGAGGAGCCCACACGGGCTCAGCCCTGGCTGGTGCGTAGATGGGAGCTGCTCAAACAAACCGACGGCGAGTTCTCGCTCTCGACCCTTCATGCCCTCTACACCGTCGGCTGGAGCTACACCGCCCAGAGCGAGCCGCGCAAAGCAGCACTCGCACTGCAGCAGTCTCTGGCAGGATATGAAAAAGCCGCAGCCAGCGGCAGCAAGGAGGCACTGGAGCAGCTGCCTCTGGTCCGCAAGGCGCTCGCACGTGCGCTTTCACGCAGCGGCCGCCATCAAGAAGCAGTGGAGATGATCTCGGATGTGATGTCCCGCTGGCAAAGCTCTCAACCGGAGGAAACAGCCCTATGGCTGCGAGATCAGGCTGAGATCCTGAAACTCGGCGGCCACATGCCGGAGGCGGTGGCTGTCCTGCAAAGAGCCATCTCCATTCTGCCGGCGGATTCAGGCTTTATCGATCAGCGCGTCCACATGCTTGCCATGATGGCGGATCTCACCGGCCGTCCCGAAGACTACGCGCTGGCCCTGGTGGCATCCGAGGAGCGCATCCACGTCCGTGAGGCAAAGGCGGAGGACAAGCATGCCAAACTTCTCAGCGCCCTGCTCTACCACGCCACGCTTGCATCCACCCAGCCCGGATGCCCGGGCGGCGAGGAGGCTGCCCGTCGGGCGGTTCAGATGGCACAGTCCGCTGGGCATGAGTCACGCCTCGCAGATGCCTGGATAGCCCTTAGCGAATCTCTGCGCGTGAAACGTAGATTCCGCGAATCCGAGCAGGCTCTCAGGCAGGGCAGTGTCGAGATCCACGGCACCAAGGCGGAGCGCTGGCGTGTCATGGAAATTCACCGCCGGCTCGGCGATCTGCTCACTGCACGCAGCGACTTCGCCGGAGCACTGGCCGAGTATGAAACTGCAGCTGCTGGCTGGTTCGAAGCCCCCTCCAGCGCGCGATCCCCTGAAAAAGAGAGACTCATCTTCACCAGTTTCATCAAGTTCTGGGAGCTGGCCGCTGATGCAAATTCATCAGTCGCAGATTCACAGAGATTGGAAGAGTGGCGCCGCAGGCTGCAGGAGTGGGATGCACGCAGGCGCTCCACGTCAGCCCTGCCCTGAACGCAGGCGCTCAGTCGTCTTGATTGAAGAAGCGTCCGATCGATTTGCCAGCTCTCTGAAGAAAGTTGGGATCTTCCTTCGGCACTGATCTTCTGCGGAAACCCGATCCTGATTCGCCGGAAGATGGGGGAGGCGGCGGACGCCATTCCTCATCGTCAGCCTTGTCCATCATCGAAAGCGCAATCAGGGTCGGCCCGTCAAGCAACCCGTTGGGAATCAGCCCGCTTTTAGCCTGAAAGAGCATGATCGCATTATGGGTGCCCTTGCCTTCCTTGCCATCCTGCGTGGAGTTGTACAGGGACTTTTCTTTCAGCAGGCGCTGCACCTCGTAAAGCAGGTGTCGCCGTCCGCTCTCAGAATAAGTGGACTGCGGCGGTGTGGGGAAGAGATGTTCGATGGACCAGAAGCCCTGCGGAGGCTCGGACAAGCGTGGCTGCACCAGCGCAGCTGGCGGATACTTCGCCAAAGCTGGGTGAGTCATCGTCGCATCGGGCACGGCCGCTACAGCTCCAGGAGCACCTGGAACCATCGTGACAGGCACAGCCCCAGGCACGGTCTGCACGACAGCCTGTGCAGGAGCCCCCGGGGCCGGCGGCAGCATACCAGGCGTGCCGGCAGGCACCCCTTGCACGGGAACAGCCATAGCACCAGCAGGATAGGCTGCCTGCGCGGGAGTCACAGCGGCCACCACTGGCGCAACTGCCACAGCGGCAGGCATCCCTGGAGCGACAGGTGCAGTGGCAGCAGGTGCCATCGGAGCAACAGCCACTGGCGCAGCAGGCGCACTGGCGGCAGGCACGGCCGGGGCAGCTGCAGCCGGAGCCGGAGCGGGGCTTGCAGCTGTGGGCGCCGCAGGCGCAGGTGGCGTCACCGCCACAGTGGCAGGAGTAGCCTGCACGGGAGAGGTTTTGGCGGGGACAGTCTGAGGCGGAGCATTTTCTGCAGGAGCCGCAGTAGGGTTCGCAGGAGCATGCGCGACACCCGGCGTGGCAGCTCCATGCGGCGGCGGCGGCTTGCTCACGCTAAAGTAAATCGCCGCTCCTGCCGCCACCACGGCGACAGCTGCAGCCGCATAGACCATGACGTGGCTTTTCGGAGCCCCCTGCTCATGTCCTTGAGACTTGCCCGGCGACTTCATCGTCGGGGAGATAAAGGTCTGCGTATTGAGGCTCGTGATCGACTTCAGCCCCAGCAGCTCCAGCAGCTTGCCCGCGCTGGGTGGACGCATCGACGGATCCTTCTGCAGGCACGCTGCAATCACTTCCTCCCATTCTTTCGGAATCGTGTCAGAGGCCTTGATCTCCAGCTCTTCCCGCCTTTCCAGCATGCTGCTGGGGATCTTCGAGGTCAGCTGGGAGGGGATGTCCCCGCGGTAAAAGGGCGGCTTGCCAGAAAGCAGTTCGTAGATCGTGGCCCCCAGCGAGTAAACGTCATCCGTGGGCGCAGGTCGTTCACCCATCGCCTGCTGCGGGCTCATGTACGGCAGCGTGCCGCTCACCCCAAGCTGCGAAAACGAGAGCCGCTGCATCGTGTCTGAAATGCTGCGGGCAATGCCAAAGTCCGCAATCTTCGCCGTGTCATCATGGTTCATCGCCATGATGTTCGAGGGCTTCAGATCACGGTGCACCACCTTGCGTTGAAAGTGCGCATAATCGAGTGCCTCACACACTCCCGGCAGCCACTTGGCCACCTGCTGCGTGGTAAAGACGCCATGCTCCGTGGTGGCACGCAGTTCAGAAAGCGTCTTCCCGTCCACAAACTCCATCGAAATGGCGGCTTCGTCCTCATCATCCACAAAGTCGTAGATGCGCACGATGTTGGGGTGGGAAAGCTCCAGCCCCTGACGCGTCTCTGTTTTGAGCTCCTTCACCGCCGCAGGGTCCAGTCCGATCAGGCTTGGCAGAAACTTCAGCGCCACCGGGCGCTCCAGCTTCAGGTCATCCGCCAGCCACACCACACCCATGCCACCGCGGCCCAGGACGCGCTTCAGACGGTAGCGGTTGAAATAAACCGCACCCGAGGACGGAGTGCGCACCTTGATCGTTTGATCAAAATCTTCGGCCGCGCCTGTAGCCTGGGTGCTGGAGGGAGGAATGTCCATGACGAGGGATGAGCGAGGCGCTATTGTAGTGCTGTGGGCAGGAGTGTCATTTAACTTTTTTGAATTGCCCGGCGGCCGCCCGAGGCTTGCAGCGGGACTGGAGCTGAGAAGAGTTGCCCGGACAGCAGCACCAGAGCTTCCCATCGTGCCCAACGAAAGCCCCTCGCCACAATCTTGACACGTGGGCAATCAAGTTCTTGGGCACAATGGCTGTTTTTAGTAGGAGAGGTCGGAGCCTGATTCACCATCGGCGGCGATAATCAGCATAAACACAGCCATAAGTTAGGCGAAAATACGCAGCCCGCTCCGAGGAGTGTGGTCATGATGGCAAGCATGGGGAGCTTCTTGCGTGCTGGGGCGCGCTGGGCTCGGTTGTGGTTTTCATCCACCGAAATACCCGTTTATCTCCTTTCATATGACATCACAGGAGGCTGAAGAAAATGACCCAAGGGAAACAAAAACAGCGGCAGAAATCTAGCCGCCTCTGAGTTGCTTGCATCGGTACACGCATGTCGCAGCATGCATTCGGCGCATCCTTCCTCATCAGTGGCGGGAACTGGAAAGCGAGTTCCCACCCGGCTTCGGTCCCGAGGGCTTGGCGGACTGCCAGCCACCGCTGGCGCGGAGACTGTTGGCCGCTGGTTTGTGCTCCTCTGCCTCCACCCCTTGCTGCAATCCGCCAAGATTGGGAGTGCTGTGGCTTTTTTTAAGAATGTCGCCCACACTCGGTTTTTTCTGTAGGTCCTCTTTTTTGGGCTCCACTTCGACTTTGGGGTCATCATCATCCAGGTCCAAATCAGAGACATCCTGCTCATCTTCGGCAGCTTTCGGCAGAGGTGCCAGTTTGGCAGGTTCGGGCGCTTTTTGAGAAGCCGCTAGATTTTGTGATCCGGCGTTCTGAGGAGCCGGAGACACCACCCTGCTTTGCGCGACCGCCTGTTTTTGAGCCTGTCTTTCCGCCTGGGCCTTGGCCTGCGACTGCTGCAAAGCCTCCACATGAGGAGCTGCCATCAGTTTCATGCCATTCATCCGGCTGTTCAGTTCTTTGGCAATGGCTGTCTCTTTGGCCAGAAGCTGCTGCCGCACCCGGTCCACACCTCCATGCCTGAGCGCTGCAAGCTTGTCCCTGGCTGTGGGGTTTTGCATTTTGGCCATCTCTCTGCGGACTTCTGCCAGATCGCCTTCCAGTTTCTCCACTTGTTGCTGCATCGCACGATAGTCAGCCTGCTGCCCCGGGTTCATCTGCTGTTTGAATGCAGCGTACTCAGGATTGATTTTGGCTTTGCCTACAGACTCCTCTGTCCGCTTGGTAAACAGATCATCCCCGGCATCGATTTTTTGCTGGGTGTACTTGCGCTCGTTCTCAATGCTGCCGATGTAGCTGGTGTTGTTGGCGTCCGTGCCAAGGCCCGATTCCAGTGCCTCGCGCTCTTGTGCCTCGATGGATTCCCTGTAGGTGGTTTCATCGAACTGAGCCACGACCTTGATGGGTGAAGGATTCGCAGCAAGTCCTCTCTGCAAATTTTGCAGCCGCCCCACTGCTCCGTCGATTTCTGCTTTGGAAAGTTTCTGGCTGCCATCGGGTGACTGCACAGACTCCAGAGTTCTGCGCAGTTCCTCAGGATCCATGGCGGCTATTTTCGCCGCCGTGTCCTGATGCATCATCTTGGGCATTCCAAGCACCGCTTTTTTTGCCAGAGCCTCGCCTTTGGCGATCATCTGCTCCCGTTCTACTTCCGGGAAAGCCAGGTCGTTGTCGATGCCAGTGACTTTTCCAGTGTCCGGATCTACAAAAATGTTCCCTTGATGTCGGTCTATCTGCCCGGTGATGTAATCCAGAGCCTCCAGATCGTACAGCCCTTTTTGTACATTTGGGGCTGAGTAGTCGATGTCCAGAAATGCGGTGGTGGTCTGGCCCCATTCATTCTGGCCATGCTGGCTTCGAACCCCGGCACCGTCGCACTGCACGCTGACGCCGATCAGGTTGCCCTGCTCATCCTGACCAAATTTTTCCTGCGCACAGACATTCAGGCCGATCAGTTTGTCCACCTCATGCGAGGCCACCGCGCGTGCCAGCAAATGCCTGTCCCCGCCTAGGCTGGAGTCATCCAGCATGGCTTTGTCGGCATAAAGATTGCCGCTGGAGGCGCCAATGCCTTGGTTGGATCGCATCAAGGCAGTGGCGGCCTTGTTGGCTTCAAACTGCTTAACATATTGTGTTATGCTTGGATTTCGCTTTTGAACTTCCAGCAGGCGCATCCGCTCCAGTTCCGGATTATTCATGACGTTCATCACCCCAGCCCGCTGCTTTTCCAAGACAGCGACTTCCTTCTCAAGAGCTTTGACAGCATCTTGATCCGGTGTTTCTTCATTCCTGGCCCGCTCCAAACTTTTGCGAGCCTTACTAAGGCTGTCGTCAAGATTGTTGAGCGCGACCTGCGGATTATCCAGAACCGCCTTGTCTACGACCCACTTTTGGACCTCGGGCTTGCTCTGAAGCTCGCCCAGTTTTTCGGCTTCAGAAATGGCAAGATCCTCTCGCTGCTGCTGCACAACCGGATCGTTGTCGAACTTCTTCTTGGCAAATCCCAGCGTTTCTCCGTTCTCCCCCAGGGCCCGGTTGAAGCGCGCGTCCACCACGAAAGTCTCATTGGCTTGGGCGGAGGACATTTCCTTGTTTTGGCGGAAAGAGAAATCCTGCCCCGAGAGAGTGTCCTGTGGTTCGAATCGTTGTTTTTCTGGCATGCAATGAAATTTAGCCCGACCTGTTGCAAACTGTGACACACCGTAAAACGCAGTCACACCACGTGCCGCTCCGGCTAGTAAGACCCGCAGCGCCTATCCCAGCATGTTTTCATTCATCAAATTCCTCGTCGCCGTCGGCATCGCCACCTTTGGCATCTGGTATGTGTTTCAGTATGAAAGCATCAATGAAGTGACAGGCGGAGTGGCTTTTCTCTGCGTGCTCGGAGCCATGGTGCTGCTAAAATGGCAGCCCGATTTTTCCAAAAAGGACTACATCGTTCAGTACAAAAACCTCAAATGGCTGCCCGGGGAATTCACCCGCCACTGGCTTATCACCGGAGACACAGGCGTGGGCAAGACCACCTCAGGCTTCAATCCCCTCCTCCATCAGATCTCCGTCTCCCGCCCAAATTGGGGCGGCCTCATCCTCGGCGCCAAGGGTGACGAGCACTTCTTTGCCCTGGAGCACTTCACCGGCCACGGACGCCCGGAGGCCGTCTGCGTTCTGGCAGTCCGCCCGGACCGCCTCGACCGCACATGGCAGCCAAAAGAACGCTACAACCTCGTCTCTGACCGCCGCCTGCCCTACACCACTCACGCCAAGAACCTGGTGGACACCGGAGCCTCGCTCACGGAGGGGGAGCAGTCCTCCTTCTTCAAACCCGCCGCGCAGCAGGCGCTCACCAGCGCCTTTGAGCTGCTGGAAAGCCTGGGAAAGCCCGTCAACGTTCTGCGCGCCTATGAGTTCCTCACGGACAAATCCAACATGGAGGAGCTCTTCAATGAACTGCTCGACGCCGAAAGCACGCCGGAGCGCATCAAGCTGGCCAAGTACTTCGACCAGACCTTCCTCAGCGCCCAGGCGGCAGAGCAGAAGGAAGGCCTCGTGGGCACGCTGAAGGTCATGCTCGGCTTCTTCACCCACCCGGACATCGCCGAGGTCTTCTGCTCCGACCTGCCCAACACCATCGACATCCAGGACGTGGACAAAGGCCGTGTCTTCTGCACCGCCATGCCGCAGACCTTCCAGACCGAGCGCCGCTATATCAACACCTACCTCAAGCTGCTCTTCTACACCCACGCCATGATGCGTTTCGACAAACCGAAAAAGGAGCGCAAGACGGAGAACCTCCTCATCGCGCTCATGGACGAGTTTCAGGCCCTCGCCACCGCCAGCGAAGACGGCATCTCCGACCACAACGTGATCGACCGCCTCCGTGCCGCCAACTGCTGCCTCATCCTCGGCATGCAGAGTGATGCCTCCCTGTTCCCCGTCCTTGGCAAAGAGACGGCTCAGGTGCTCACCCTCAACTGCCGCTCCCGCATTGCCTTCCGTCAGCCAGACCCCGAGGGGGCTCAGGCCGTGGCGGAATTCATCGCCAAAGTGGAGAAGAAAAAAGTGTCCAAATCCTCCGGATTCCTCGGCAAAGACTCCAGCAAGACCGTCAACAAGGAGTGGGACTACGAAGTGCAGCCCGGAGAACTCATGAAGATGCCGGATGCCACCGCCTGGATCGTCCACCCCAGCAAAAAGAAGATCAAGCTGCGCATCCCCGCCATGGATGGTGCCGGCAAGATTCCAGACTGGTGGAGATGAACACGACCTCCATATCCCTTCGTCTTTCAGACTCCGCGTTTAGCCAGCCAAACGCTTTGAGCCGGAGCTCTGCACCTTCACTGGGTGGCGGCCAGAACCATGGAGTCTGGACTGAAACTAGATTGCATTTCCATCTCACTTTCCCTTCAGCATCGTAGCTACACCTTAAAACAGCCTATGCCCTCGCTTACCCCCCTTCTTGCCAATTTCAACGCCAACGAACTCAGCCTCCTCTCCAGCTTCGGCGACTCCCGCTCCTACCAGAAGGATGATATCGTGATCAAGCTCGGAGACGACAACGACACCCTCTACCTCGTGCTCAAAGGAAAGCTCGATGTGCTCCAGGAGGTGGATGGAGAAGATCAGGTCGTTGCCGTGCTTGAGGCCGGCGACTCCCTCGGAGAGGTCAGCATCTTTGACCCCGGCCCGGCCAGCGCCACCGTGAGAGCGGGCTCCGAAGCCGAGGTCTGGCTGATCAAAAAAGACAGCTTGGATGCCCTGCACTCCGCCAGCCCCAAGGTGGCCTACCGCTTGCTCAGCCGCATCACCACCTGCCTCTCCAAACGCCTGAGGGACATGAACGACAAACTCGTGGACTTGGCCAACAGGTAAGCGTCGCCCCCTCTTGCACACCAGTTTGCTGATCAGCGCACCTTCGGTGCCTGCTGCATACCCTGAGCCTTCCCCTGCTGGGCTGCCTGCCCCGCTTTGGCCATCCCCAGGGCAGCCCCCACACTTTTCTTTTCTGCCAGCGCACGGTCAGTGGCATCAATGTCGAGGTCGGCATCCACGTCCATTTCCTCCCGGTCTTCGCCTTCAATGCGTCCGTTGTGATCAAGATCGCGCACGGGATCATCGGCCAGGTCAATGTCGCCATCCCCGTCGAGATCGCGCCTGCCATCGGTTCTTTGGGGCGCTGCCATGGTCTGGTTTTATTTGATGCTGTGCCCCTGCTTGCCTGGAGCCTGCTTGGGCCCGAGTTGCACGCCCTGGCTGGCCAGCGCGTCACGCACACTCTTGACCGCAGAGCCGATGTTCTTGCCCAGATCCTTGCCCACTTCGGCCCCCTTGTCGCCGCCGATCACCCCACCGATGGCGCTGCCAATCCCACCGCCAATCCCGCGCGAATGATCCACAGCCACATTGGCGGCCTGTCCAGCCGCCCCGCCGACGACCTTGCCGAGCATCTGGCCCACGGTTTTGCCTTTCTCGCCTCCAATGGCGGAGCCGATCATGCCGCCAATTTTTTTGCCGATGCTGCCGCCCACATCTAAACCGCCTGCCTCAGGGCCATCTTGCTTGGCCGCCTGCTGCTGGCGATGACCGCCGATGACCGGACCTTCTGCCTCTGGCGCTTCAGCGGCAGCCTGCACTTTGGGTTTTGCCCCGCCGTCTTTACCTCCCTGACCAAACAGACTTTTGATTCCTTCTCCAACGGCTTCCCCGATCAGCTTTCCCTCTTTCGAGCCGCCAGCCCCGGACAGAATGCCCTGCGCGCCAGCCTTCAGCTTCTCCGAGGCGGACATCTCTTCATCATCCTCACCGGCAGCTTTGGGTTTGGGTTTGGCCGAAGTCTGGCTGTCGCCAGCTAGCTGCGGCTCTGCTGCGGCCGCTTTTTGCTCGGGCTTGGCCACGGCAGGCTCGGCGGCCGCAGCCTGCTGATCTCCGGCCGCCATTTGACTTGGCTTGGCCGCCACCCACGCTGCGGGTGCAGGCACTGCCGGCTGCTGCTCAGGGGCGGGCGCCTGTTGTGAGGGTTTGGCGGGCACCCAGGCCTGCTGCGCAGGCTGCTGTTCCTCCTGCTGCGGAGCAGGAGCCTGTGGCTGGCGATGTGAGCCGAGGGCCGGCCCATCCTTTTTGTCAGTGTCTTCAGGCATGGCCGATGGAGAAAAGGTTACATTCTAAATTTGCGTGTCGTGGAGGAACCAGAGTTGCTCAAAGCTGACTCCTTCGTGCCAGAAAGACCGCGGCCCACGCACATCTGGCGTGGAGTGCCCTTGCGGAAAAAGTCGCTCATGCGTGTTGATAGCCGCACAGCACACAGGTGTGCCAAACATCGGCTGTTTTTCTTTTTTTGCCCGCAGCTTACATCTTCATGCCCTTGCCCATTCCCAGCCCCTTGCCTGGGCCTCCACCAAGTTGGTAGCCTTCCTCCGCAAGGGACATGCGCACGGTTTTAATGCCTTGATCCACACCTTTTCCCACGGCCCCCCCGACTTCCGAACCAACCTGCTGGCCGATCTGGCCCCCGATCTGTCCGCCAATCTGCTGCCCTATGGCGGTGCCCACGACGGGGATGGCCGAGCCAATGGCTCCGCCGATAGCCTTGCCACCCGCAGTGCCCACAGCCTTGCCCGCGGTGCCTCCGATGCTGGAGCCAATGCCTTCAGCCATGCCCTGCTCCTCTCCGCCCGCACCACCACCTCCACCGAGACCTCCGAGCATGCCCCCCGCACCACCACCTCCCAAGCCACCCGCCAGGCTCGTCACACCGCCCAGCATGTCTCCACCACCAGCTCCGCCAAGACCACCCGCCAGGCTCGTCACGCCGCTCAGCATGTCTCCACCCCCAGCTCCACCCAGGCCGCCCAGCAGGCCGCCTGCGCCTCCGCCACCACCCAAGGCTCCGCCAAGGCTGTTCGCCGCACCGCCCACCGCCTGGTCAGCTGCGCCGCCTACGGCACCACCCACCTGACCACCGATCTGCGAGCCGACTTGATTTCCGATCTGCCCCCCGATCTGGCCGCCCACCTGCTGTCCCACCGCAGAGCCCACAGCATTTCCCACCACGGGTACCACAGAGCCAATGGCACCGCCCACAGCGCTGCCAACAGCCTTGCCCCCGGCTGTGCCCACGGCCTTGCCCGCAGCACCACCTACTTGAGAGCCAACTCCCTTTCCCAGGGACTCTCCGATTCCAGCTTCTTCTTGTTCTTCAGGCATAAACGTTGGTGGATTGAGGATTGAATTCAGGGGGAGACATCGAGCGGCTGCTTGCCAAACGTGTGGACTTGCGAGACCCGCACCGGACCCATCGCATGCCCGGGCGGCAGATCAGCCACCACATAGTAGTGCGTCCACAGCTTCCCGGCGTCGCGCCTGCCCACGCCCTCGGCCCACAGCCGCACTTCTTTGCCAGTCATTTCGCGCGGCAGGTTGGTGATGTGGATGTTGGACTGCACCCATCCGTGTTTGTCGTGATACACCCAGAAGTGGATGCTCGTGCCCGGAGGCAGCGCATCTCCATCCGTGAGGTAGGCCGGTGGCGTCGCGCAGCCGGCCAGCACGAAGGCACAAAGAATGAGAAAAAACTGCTTCATGATCTGGGCTTGGGTTTAAACATCTCTTCTCCGCGTCGGCGCCACGCTTCGCCCCAGCGGTTGTACGCATAGATCCCGGGGATCGCCAGAAAGCCGGCCGCCGCCGCAGCGTTGCGCCCGGTGTACAGCGCCCCCGCCATAAACAGCATCGCAAAGCCATACCTCCGCAGCTCAGTGCGGTGGCTGCGGCTGTATTCAAGAATGGATGACCAGGCGTCCATGCTGGGCTACGAGGGTTCCGTTGGTTTTCTGTCCTGCGAGCAGGGCGTTGCGAAGGGCTTCGCGGCAAAAGGTCTCCACCGTCGTGCGCATGCGCCTCACTCCCAGGCGCGGCTCCACGCCATTCGCCACCATGATCTCCAGCACGCCTTCTCCGGCCTTCAGGTCATAGCCTTTCGTGCGCAGCAGTTTCAGCTCCTTGTTGAGCATGATGGTGGCGATTCGCTTCTGCGAGTCATAGCCGAGCTTCTGAAAGACACAGCGCACGTTGAAGCGCGCCAGCACTTCAGGTCGCAGCTCTGCGGCCGCGAGATCCTCGATGAACCGCTCCACTGTCGCCATCGGGCTGTTTTTCAGCTCCATCAGCGCATCCGCACCGATGTTGGACGTGGCCACAATGTAGAAGTTGCACAAGTTCAGCGTCTCACCGCTGGCCACCGTGATTCGCCCCGCATCCAGCACCTGCAGAAAGATGTCGAGCACACGCGGGTGCGCTTTTTCGATTTCGTCAAACAGCAGAAATCCCCGCCCCTCGGCACGATCATAAAAGCGCCCGATGTTGCCCCGGCTCGTCTCATTCTGGCCCAGCAACAGCTGCAGCGACTCCTGGTTCTGGTACTCGGACATGTCCAGGCGAATGCAGTGCTTCTGCACGTCGCCAAAGATGTACTCAGTCAGCAGCAGCGTCGTCTCCGTCTTGCCCACCCCCGTCGGCCCCAGAAAGAGGAAAGTACCCTTGGGTCGCCCGGGATCACTCAGCCCCAGCTCTCCGTTTTGCACGATGGGCACCACCCTGGGGATAACATGCCCCTGCCCGATGATACGCTCTTCGAGGAAGCCTGAAAGCCCCTGGATGTGGGCAAGATCGACCGTGGTGGACATGTGCTAGTTCTTCTTCTGGAAAAGCCCTTGGTTGGAACTCCGGATTCGGAGGCGCTCCGACTCCTCCAGTTCTTCGATGCGTGTCTGGGCCTGCTTGAGCTGTGTGGTGAGTGCGTTGCGCTCCTGAATGGTCTTTTCGAGGTACTCCTTGATCTCGGCCACATCTTTTTCCGCCTGCTCAAACTCACCCTTCTTCTTCAGCAGATCGGCGCGCAGCTTTTCCAGGTCGCTCATCGTGTTGCGCAGGCTCACAGACTTGGCGGCCAGCGCCTCTCGCTCCTGTTTCACCCGCGTGTCGTCCGGCACGTCTTTGCGTGCAGGGTCGATGATGCCCAGCACCACCCCTTTCGAATCCATCGGCGTGGCAGGCAGCCGCGTATCCCAGCGCGGCGGCTGCTCCACACGGTAAACCGTGTGCGCCTCATGCATCTCGTTGCGATCTTTGCTCGGCAGGCGCCCCAGGTGGTACGCATGCACCTGCTCTCCCATGCGCACACGCGAGACATCACGCGGATCCAGCGATCGTCCCTTCGGCCAGTCTGCCAGCACATTCTTGCTGTACGTGGGGATGTAGGCCAGCTCCTGCTGGTCTAGTGGCCGCACCAGCGGGTCATCCGAAAGCTTCACGCTTTTGGACCGGCACGCCGGAAGAAGGGCGCAGAGGATCAGTGCGGCACAGGTGGCTCTGGCTTCGAGATGCTTGCGGTTCATGGGTTGCTGCTGCTGGGAGTGGGTGTTGAAGAAGGGGTTTCTGCAGTGCTCGCAGCCCCGCTTTCCGGGGGCCTTGAGATGATCTCTCTCACCTGCTGGATCTGTTCTGCCGTCTGCTGCTGCTGGCGGGCTTTCTCTGCCTCAGCCGCAGTCTCCGCATCCCTGCGGGCCGCCGTGGCGTTTTCAGACTGCGCCTTGGCATACGTCTCCTCGGCCAGCTGCCAGCTTGCGACCGGCTGGCTCTTCTGCCTCAGACCCGCGATGCTGGCCATCTCCGGCTCAAACACATCCGTCGTGTAAATGTAGAACTGCGTGCCCGCTGCCACTCGGACAAAATCCATGTCCTGGGAGAGCTGCGTGGTCAGCAGCCTCGAATACGCAGACGCCGCCTGTGCCCCGCCGCCCAGCGCGGCGTTGGCAGTGTTGTTCTGCGGCACCAGCCCGTAGATGCTCTGAAACTGCTGCCGGTTGTTGAGCATGATGCCCTGCAGCGCCTCCGCTATCAGGACCTTCACCTGCGCATACTGGTCATTTTGCACAATGATGCCCTTGATGCCGGCAGAGCCGTCCGTGATCGCATACGTGTTGTCACTGAGCCGCTCATGATCCAGCGCGATGCCGTTGATCGTGTACTCACGCCCATCTTCCCAGATGAAAGTATACGCACCATGCACTTCGATGCGGTCTCGCGTGCGTCCTTTGCCAGCCTTGGCATGCACCTGGGTGCCCGCAGGCACGATCAGCTGATGGTTCCAGTACACATCCTCGGTCACCAGCGCTAGCACCGGAGTCTGCAGCGAGGAGGAGTCCACCGTGATCACCAGCGCCGCCTTGATGAGAATGCCACGTGGGGCAAACAGGCGTGGCGTGGTCGGCACAAACGGCTCGGTGATGTTGTTGCTCACATGCACGAGCTTGGGAAAAGGCGGTGGCTTCTCCGTCTTTTTGCGCTGCGCAGACGAGTTGCTGGAAAGCAGGCTGGGGGGCGGGGGCTTTTTCGGCGGAACAACGAAGCGCTCCACCTGCTGGTCGCTGCCCACCATCGCCGTGCGTTTCTCGCCAAGGTTCACCGTCTTGGATTCCACCACCAGAGACGACTCCTTCGCCGGCTTGCTTTCAGCAGCCTTGTCATTCGTGCTGCCCTTTGCTTTTTGCACCTCCTTGGGCGTATTGACGGCTTCCGCCGGCTTCTTGCTCACGTAGAATGCCACCCCGGCGATGGAGACCACCACCAGGAGCAGGATCATCTGCACAGCCGGTTTCTGGAGTTGTTGCATCATGGCAGTTGCGGGGGTTGCAGATTATTTGCCGGAGGCGGAGGCATCGAGTTCGGCGGCATCATTGCTGGAAAGGGGTGGCAGCAGCTGCGGGTGCCGTCCCGGCTCCGGCAGCTCGATGCGGAAATCTTGGTTGATCGACACTCCCTCACGGCTGCCTCCAGGCCCGCCCTGCAGCACCACATCCATCGCCACACGCTGTCCAGGCGCCACCGTGTCGGCGCAGTCCACCATCTGGCAGTCATAGCTTCGGTTGCCCACGCGTACTTTGGTGCCCGCAGGTTCAAACTCAAAGGGCTTCGCACCGTTGTTGGTCAGCCAGCAGCGGAAGACCATCAGGTCCTTCGCAGGATTCCGCTGGATTTCATAAATCGTGGCCACCACATCTTTCTGCGTGGACGTCATGGAGAGCTCGTTGCGCTCCTGCCAGCCGGTGAACAGCCCCGGATTCAGCGGCTGTAGCGCCTTGCGGTTGCGCACCTTGCTCAGCATGCCCACCAGCTCCTCGGCGTTGTACTGGATGCGATCGTTCACCACCTTGTCCGGCGTCACCTCCTGCGCGGCTCCGTTCGTCTGCACCGGCGGCGAGACGATCACCGCCAGGTTCGCCTCGTCAGATGGCGTAAAGCGCAGCAGGTAAATGTTGCGCGCCGTGCGCACTGTGGCGTGGCAGGGCTCCCCGGGTTTGACAAGACGGACCACCAGCGTGTCTCCGATCACATTCTCATAATGCACGATCCCCACCTTCGTGCTCGTCATCTGGTTCACCTGCGCGGGATCAGTCACGAGTCCATAGCCTGTCAGCAGGCTGATCTTTTCCGGGAAGGTGATCGTGGTGGCCACATTCGAGTTGATGGCGATGTCGTGGACCAGGTTTTTGGGATCAAGCCTCACGAGTTCACGACCGGTCTGCACCTGTGCGACCGCCGTGAGCGCTGCAGAGAGTAGGCAGCCAGTAAGTAGCCGGATCCAGCTGGAAGGGCGTAAGTTCATGATTCGCTGATGGGCTCCATGCTGAGTTTGACCAGGGTCTCCACCTGGGAGGGAAATCCTTTGTTGCTCATCATCTTCGCGTTCTGGTGCCAGATGACCTTGAGCGTAAAGCGGTACGTCTCTTCCTTTTCCTTGCCGCTGAAGAAGCTCCGCCGGCGCACGATCCCTGTGGTGATGGTCCCCACGCGTGTGTTGTTGGCCTGCGCGATCACCGTCTTCTCCACCGCGGCCACCTGCGTGACTTTCTGGGTTTGAAAGTACTTCTGCTCCTTCTGCACCTCCTTGTCGATCTGTTCGCGCCCAGGAGACTCATGCTTCTCGTTGACCCAGCAGAGCTGCTTCAGCCGCCCTTCGTACACCAGCCCCTCGGGCTTCCGTTCCAGCAGCGTCTCCGCCAGCACATCACACAGCTGCAGATGCATCGGCTTCATCTGCGGATAGAGCTCTCCCGGCGGCACATAATACGCTCCTGCAGTGTCCATCACCACAAACGGCGGCCGCTGGCGCAGGGCTTCAGACATCAGCACAACATATCCGGCGCAGCACGCGGCCACCACGCAGGCTGCAAGAAACCAGAAGATCGCGGTATGATCCCTCGTGACGAGCGTGTCAACGACTCCACGCTTCCTCTCTTTCGGTGTTGTCATGGGTGGGGGCGGCATCACTCGGAGCTGGAATAGGGGCTGAGGGAATACTCAATGTTGTTGCAGACAAAGGGGAAGCGCCTGCTGTCGCGCAGGTTCTGATTGCGCTCCCAGTTCAGGCGCGCCGTCACGGTAAAGGACTGGTTCACCACCTCCTTGCTCGCGGGGTCCAGGCTCACACGGATGATCTGCCCCTGCGTCACCGTCTCTGCATCGCCGTTGGGAAAGTGCTGCACACGCACCTGCCCCACCTCCATGATCTGGTGCATCTGCCGGCTGTGAAAGTCATACTTGGTGTCCTGGATTTCTTTGCGCACCTGCTCCATCCCTTTCCCCGCAAAAAGAAACGGGAGCCTTTCCATCGTGAGCGGCCCCCTCGGTCCACGGTTCAGGAATGTCTCCAGGGCCAGCCTCGTGTGGTAGTCCACCAGCTCATCCAGATCCAGATCCTGCATCGTTCGGTCCACATAAACGTGTGATCCCTCGATCGGCACATACAGCATGCTCCCTCGGCTCGTGATCGCCACATCATACACATACCAGGCGGTCAGCGCCAGGCACACACACGCCGCTGAAAACCAGAAGAAGGCCAGCTTCTCCTTCGAGATAAAAATGTCCACGACTCCTCTCATAGTTATTCCTCCCCTCCTCCGCCACCGCCCCCGGCGAGGCCGCCGATTTGATTACCCACTCCAGTGACCGCACCCGTCGCGCCACTGATGGCGGAAGAAGCGGTGCTGCCCACGCCAGGAACCATGCTGGCCACCGAGCTGGCCACCGCACCACCGGCGCTGATGCCGCCCATGGCGGCGCTGACAGCCTGCCCCGCAAAAGCCGTCCCGATCTGGGCCCCCGACGTGATCGCCGCCTGGATCAGCCCCGGCGCCTTGAAGAGCACAAACATGATCCAGATGGCCACGGCCACCACCAGCACAAAAATGGCTATCACCTCCACCCCAACCCCAAAGCCGATGATGTTCAGCGTCGCACAGCACACCGTGATGACATCAATGCCGATCGTCAGCAGCGCATCCGCCAGCATCAGCCCGATCCCCCACCCCAGCGGCCAGAAGCAGATTGCGATCAGGCCCGTAAAATAGCTCACCGCAGTCTTCTGTGTCTGGTCATACAAAAACATCCCGAAGAAAATGGGGGACGCCGCAGCTCCTACATACAGCGCCATGATCTGCACCTGGTAGGCAAAAAAGAAAATCACATAGCACACCAGGCCGATCACGATCATGCAGAACGCCGCAATGATGTTGGCGATGTAGTCGATGATGGAAAGCGGATCAATGATGAGCCCGGCCAGCGCGCTCGCATCGGTGTCGATGTCGAGGTCACCAAAGCTGTCACCAAAGTTTTCAAACAGGCCGATAGGGTCCAGGTCCAGCTCTTTGAGCAGGTCGTCAGACAGCGCCGTGCGCACATCCACCACCAGCCACTCAGGAAAGAAGGGCATGATGGTGAGCACCACGCCCATGGTCACAATCTGCCCGAAGGCGCCTTCAAGACTTCCTCCCATGATGCCTTTGTACGCCATGATCAGCAGCCCCAGAAAAGCCAGGGTGAAGGTGAAGAGCTGCAGCACGTCAAAAATGTCCGAGCAGGTGTTCTGCAGGTCGTTGTAAAACGTGTCCATCAGACCAAAGGCGCTGGCCATTCCCTGGCCGGCGGCAAGGATGGGCGTAAATGGCATGAGGTTCATGGATTGGACGGGGGGGATGGGGTCGGAATGCGCAGCGCAGCAGCAGGACTAGGGTGTCGTGGTCTTGCCCCAGCCAAGACCGCTGAACGGACTGGTGGTGGTCGTGGAAGAGCCGGAGGATGAAGAAGACGGGGATGATCCACCGGAGCCGCCCGCCGCACCACCGGACTGGGCGGTGTGCTGCTTCTCCAGCTTGCGCTCCTCTCCTTTGGCCCTGGCCTCCACCATGGCCTGCAGCTTCAGCTTCTCATTCAGGACATCGTAGTCGAGCTTGCTCTTCGTCAGGTCCGCCTTCGCGCTCGCGATCTGGTTGTCGATCAGGTTCAGCGCCGCCTGCACTTTCAGGATGGTGGCCTCGTCCTTCGCCGTGCTCAGCTGGTCCATCAGTGGCAGCTTCTGCTGCTCCAGCTCCGTGATCCGCTGGTCAGTTTCCTGGGACTTTTGCGCCAGTGCGTTGATGTCTCCGATCAGAGCTCCATGCAGCTTGTAAAGAGCGGGGTCACGGTCCGCTGTCGTGCCATCATCAAAGGTCACGGTGGGGTTCACTGCAGGCACCAGTCCATAGGCGTTGTCTCCAAACGCCTCGGCGCCAGTCGTTGCGCGAATGCGGTCTTCACGCGTGACCCCGTTTGCGGCCGCCTGGGCAGACTGTTCCACATCCTGTTTGATCATCGCCATCACAGACACGTTGACCGCTGCCGGGTCCCCCATGCGCGTCAGCTGGTCGTTCAGCGCCTGCGTCTGCTTCTGCGCTTCATCCAGCTGCTGCTGCAGCATGCTCATGATGTTCTGCGTGTTCGTGACGGTCTGCTGGATCAGCGTGTTGTCGATCACTTCCTGCACCGGTGACTGGGCGCGGGCGGCAAGGCTGAGGGAAAACAGCCCTAGGGCGAAACAGATGAATGTTTTCATGGCGCTGTGTTGGGTGTGTTTGTCGTGACGAAAAATGAAATTACTCAACGACCTCGATGACGACCTTGCGCGGCTCCACCAGCACGCCGTCAGTGGTCACATGCTCAGGCACGGGCACTTCGTAATAGCGGCGCTGGATTCCACCGTCCCCGCTGGGCCGTTCGGCATCCCGCTTCAGCCAGTACAGGTCCTTGATGGCGTCGCTGCGCCCCTTGTTATAGCCGTCCAGGTACTTCTGCCGCACCTCGTTCTGCGCCATCGAGTCGCTGATCGCGCCTGCGGCATAACCCGCCACCGCCCCCGAGATGAGCCCCGCATGGCTGCTCAGTCCGCCAGAGCTGCTGCTGCTCGTGGTCGTGCCCCCACCGCCACCCGTCGTCGTGGAGGAGCTGCTGTTGTTGCTCTTGAGCAGGTGGTCTCCCACGAGGGCTCCGAGAAGCCCCCCTGCGCCGGCTCCGACGAGCCCCTTGTTCACGCCGCCGCTGGAGTTTGAGCAGGCGGGGAGCACGGAGCACAGGCCCGCTAGAAGGATGAGGATGGACGTTTTCATTTCTTCGATTTGGCTTGGCTGAGAATCATCTTGTAGGCATCGCCGCCATAGTTCTTGAGCTCGGCGTTCTGGCGTTCAAACGCCTCCCCGGACGTGGCGGAGGCCAGGATCATCTCCTTGGAGGCATAGTGTCGGCCGATGGCGATTCGCGGACGCCCCGTGGCCTCGTGGTAGTACACGAACGAGCCAAACGGGTCCGACTTCATCTCTGAAGGATCCGGGAAGCTCGTCACCTGCTTTTTCGTGATCGAGGGAATTCGGAAGCCTTCGCTCATGCTCTCCACATCCCGCTGGTCGGGCTGCTTCAGCATGTACATCACACGCGAGTTCCCCACCACGGAAGAGCGCACCGGGTGGTCCTTGATGCGCTGGAACTGCTGGATGATGGAGAACACCCAGCAGGAGTACTTGCGCATACGCTCGTAGTACTCGCGCGTGATTCGGTCTCCGTCCGGCATCGCCAGGAAGGCGGAAAGCTCCTCCAGGATGACACGCTTGCGGGTGGAGCGCGGGCGGCTCATGATCTCTTTGCGCAGGTCGTTGGTGATCAGGAATGCCGCGACGGTGCGCAGCTCCTTGGCAGACTCGGGAATGTAGGAAAGCTCAAAGTGGACCACCTTTCCGCTCAGGCTCACATTGTTCACCCCGTCTAGGATGGCGCCGTAGCGGCCGGTCCGGCTCCAGGGCTCCAGCAGCATTCTCAGCAGGCTCAGGTCTTCATGCGCGCGGCGCTGCCGGCTTTCGAGATTCAGCAGCTCCACAAACTGGCTGTGCGTCGGCATGTCCTCCGGCTTCATGATCGTGTACGCCATGCTCATGAGGTCCCACTGGTTGCCGGGATTGTTCAGAAAGTCTTCCAGCATGGCGGGATCCACGCTCATGCGGTCCAGCTCCGTGGCCATCGGGTCGCCTTCCATCAGGCTGCCGCGAAAATCCATCCAGGCATCGGATAGCACCGTGCCTCCAGGCATCCGCTTTTTACGCCATTCATCAGCCACCGCCACTCTTCGCGCCGCCTCGGCCCGGCCCTGCGCATTGCGGCTCGCCCAGCTTTCAAACTGGTCAATGTACAGACGCTCGATCTGCTTGGCCAGCAGCGCCTGCCGGATGCGATCTTTGTCGATGTCAGGCGGCGGCCCGGCCATCAGATGCGCCACCGCCGTGGCACCACCCAGCTGGTCGGAGCTGAGCGGCAGCCCGCGCGTGTCGAAGTAGTTGAAGGTCAGGTTGCCATTGGGCTGCACGATGATGGGCTCGCAGCCATACAGACGTGTGAAGAGGTTGTAGGACAGCCCTTCCTCCACGATCGCGGTAAAGTCGTAATACGGCGCAGTCTGCGTCAGCAGATCGATGGTGAAGACCGACTTCCCAGCCCCGGAAGCACCAAACATGATGCCGTGCTCCGGGCGCATCGCCCCTTCCTTGCCCACAAAGGTGGTGGTGCCCACCAGCGCTCCTCGCGGCCCGTCGTAGATGGCCTCGGCTTCTTCGAGATCCCCTGTCGGCGTGCTCGAAATGGGGAGCAGGTCGGCCAGGTTCACGTCCTCGACATAGACCTTGAAGTCATTGTAGTTGGCCCACGTCCAGCCCGGCATGCAGAGCTGCCAGTAGTTGCGCACGCTGGTCGGCAGCGTGGGCTCATACGACTGGGCTCCGCCGAGTTTCAGAATGGAATTGCGGATCGCCGAAAGCTTGCTGGAGCAGACATCCGCATCCTTGTCCCACACACGCACGATCAGGTGCATGCGGTATGGCACCACCTCGTTGGTGCTCAGTCGGCGGATGCGCGTACGCAGCTTCAGCAGCGTGGCTTCGAGAGAGGGCGTGATCTTGCCTCGCTCCAGCCTTGCCACCTTCCCTTCGGTCGCCACGCGGTCCTTTTCCACGTCGCCGGCCTCGATGTTTGTGATGATCTGGTAATCCAGGATGTCCAGCTGCGTCAGCGTGCGCATCATCCCGATGTAGGTAAACTTGGGCAGGCTCTTCAGCACACAGATCCCTTGGTAGAAACCGTCCATCTTGAACGTGGAGGTGCCCATGCGCACAGGGGCCGCTTCGCTGTTGAAGCACATCTCGCATACCGTCTTCGTCGGATCGTACAGATCCTCCAGCTTCAACGCCTCGTTCTCAAACGCGCTTGGGTTGAAGTAACGGTAGAAGGCCTCAAAGTGGTCCATGTCCGTCATCGGCATCACCCGGCCGCCCAGCGTGCCAAACTGCTGGCGCAGCGCCTCCTCCAGCTCTCCCTGCTCGCGCTTCGCAGCCTGCAGCAGCTCTTCGTAATACTGCCGCCCCCCGCCCATCGCCTTGCCCTGTATGCGGGAGGTGAAATAAAACTGCAGATGCTCGCGGCGCAGCTTGTGCTCGCGGATCTTTTTGTCGTACCGGTTGTAGCGCTCCTCACGCTGCCTAGTGGACCACCGGTCCTGCGGCAGTTCCTCCGTCTTCTGGCGGTAGCGCTCCAGCTCCTTCCGGTAGTCGCTGTCCACACTCCAAGACACCTGCAGCCTCAGCTCCGGACGCACCATGCGCAAAAGCACGCGCAGGTTGTCCTCCAGCGCCATCAGCCACGAGGCGTCTGTGTTCTCCGTGTCCGGCATCTCGACGTTGTATCCTCTGCCGATCGCGCCGCCACGTTGGAGGCCCCGGTAGATGATGAGATCCTCATCGAGGTAGGAATTGATGAATTTCGCCATCCGGCAGGCTTCTTAGAGAGGAGGGTCTTTGGTGGGATCATCCACCCAGGGCAGCACGATGGGCTCCACCTTTCTGGGGGAAAAATAAGGGGCCTTGGCTGCTTTGATGATCAGCCATTCAAAAAGCTCCACGTCGTATGACGGAGGCTTTCCCTGCTTCAGCCCGAAACAGTACAGGGAGACCAGCACCAGCGGAATGGATGACACGAGTATGGCCATCGACATGTTCGCATCCGGTGCGCTCGCCATGTTGCGGAAAATCAGCATCGCCATGCCAAAGGCCAGCATGAACCACAGGGCGTTCGCCCCCTCAAATCCCGCAATGCCCTGCTGGCTGTCGCGGCCTTCGTTGGTCTCATGTAGTTTGACGCCTTGCTGTTCCATGGTGTGCGCGTGTCATGCCGCAAAGGGCTCCCAGCCCTGATGCACCCCGCCGGGGCGCATCAGGGAGAGAGCTCCATTGCCACGGAACTAGTTCGTACCCATGTCGATGGAATCCACATCGCTGGATCCGCCAGCCGTGGAGAACATGACCTTGGTGATGATGAAGGCGAGACCGCCGATGCCGGCGCCCACCAGTCCATAAAGCACGCGCTCGGTGTTGCCCATCATGAACATCACTGCGGAGAAAAGCAGACCGCCGAAGGCAAGCACCAGGCCCACAAGGTTCAGGATGTTGATGATGCCGCTGAACTTGCTGGTCAGGTCGCTGGAGGAAGCGGCAAGCGGCATGGTAAAGCGCAGGATGTTGGTGCCAAGAGTGGTGATGGCAATGGAGTTCATTTCAGTGGATGATGTAGTTTGATAGGTGTTGGAGTCAGCTCGCGGGGCGTTTGCGCCGTCTGCTTGCCGTGTGACTAGCCCGGTGGCGCTGCGTTGTGACAGCTTTTCTCGCCGATTTGTCGGCGCAGCCTCTACTCCCGCCTCACCAGCGCGTTTCTCAGAGCCGCCAGCTCCTCCTGCACCATCTCATCCGTGGGCGAGGCCAGCGTGCCTGCCACCATCGCTCTCATGATTTCACGAAAACGTTTTCTCAATCTTGAAATGGATTGCCGCACCGCATCATGGGTCATCCCCAGCCGCGCCGCCAGCTCCGCATCATTTCCTGATCCCGCCTGAGTAGGATCCAGACGGGCACGCAGCAGTTGAAACTGCTCTTTTTTTCCCGCCTCTTCCTGCTCCTTGGCCAGCTGCTCCACAGTCGCCTCTATGATCCGCAGGGCGCACATGCGCTGGTAGATCAGCTCGGGCGTGCGGTGGTCCGGCGGTTGAATGGAAAGCTCGTCCTCCGCTTGCGAGGCCTCGATGGACAATATCTCCCGCCCTCCGCCACGCTTCTGCGCAGAGGACTGCCGCTGCCAGTGTTTGATGTGTCGGCTGAAGGCGGTTAGCAGATAATTTCTCATGCGCCCAAGCGACGAATCAGCACTCGAAAACAAAGCCTTCTCTAACACAAAACTAAAGAAACTCTGCGTAAGGTCCTCTGCATCAGCAGGAGAGTGCCCTTGAAAGCGTGCGTATGAATAAATGGGCCGCCAGTAGATCTTGCATAGCTCATCCAGCGCCAGACGCCCGGCCTGCAGATCCCCCCCTTCACGTAATGCCAGCACCATGCTCCAGCGTGTAACCGGAAAGGCACCATGATGCGTGGGGGAGGTCTTCGACATGCCGGTAAACTAGAAGCAAGCTAACGCTTCTGTGACACATAAGGTTATAAAAAAATAATCCGTCACAGTCTTGATTCTACTTGTGTAAATCAGGCGTGCTGGCAGCGCGACATGCTTTTACTGGCATGAGCCCTGCATCGGCTCCCGATCCACCATGTTTTTTCCCACGTCCCATTGCTGATGAGCGCCCCTTCCCCCGGGCAAGATGCCCGTGACAGCTCCGACACTTCACTCGCCCAGTCCCCTCTCCTGGGCCTGAATCCCGTGGGCCTCATGGACGGAGTTCTGGCCGGCCAGGCCACGGATTGGGAACCGCCGCTCGCCGAGGAGCTAGAGCCATGCTTTCCTGGCTACACAGATTTCCGCTTCCTCGACCGCGGCGGCATGGGCGCGGTCTATTCCGCCCTGCAAAACTCCCTGGAGCGCCGTGTCGCGGTTAAAATTCTGCCCCCAGACCTCGGCAATGACACCCTCTTTGTGGATGGCTTCCACCGCGAGGCACGCCTGCTGGCGCGGCTGCAGCATCCTCACGTCGTCGCGATCTATGACTTCGGCCGCAATGCAGCAGGCCATCTCTTCATCGTCATGGAGTATGTGGACGGCACCTCTCTCCTTGAAATCATGAAAAAAGACCGGCTTCCCCTGCAGCGCACGCTCCAGGTCATCGCCCAGGTCTGTGAAGCACTCCAGTTCGCGCATGACCACGGCGTCATCCACCGCGACATCAAGCCCACCAACATCCTCATCGACAGTCGTGACAACGTCCGCGTGGCGGATTTCGGCCTCGCCAGGCTGGCCAAGGCCGAAGGCACCACCACGACTCAGACGCGCAGCTCCATGATCATGGGCACTCCGGTTTACGCCGCCCCTGAACAGCGCCGCCTCGGAAATGACGTGGACCACCGCGCAGACATCTTCAGCTTGGGGGTCACTCTCTATGAAATGATCACCGGCCACTTCCCGGTCGGCGTCTTTGAGGCCCCCTCCAAAAAAGCCGGCAGCCCTCCCGGACTGGACAAGATCGTGACAAAGGCCCTCCGCGAAAACCCGGCGGAGCGCTACCAAAGCGCCACAGAAATGCGTCAGGCCGTCCTGCGCGCTGCAGACCGGATGGTCCGGCCCATGATCCAGCGCACCATCACAAAGCGGCCCATGATCTCCATGATGACCACAATCATCGTGACCGCCGCTCTCATTTACCTCTTCGACGAGGTGAACAAGCAGGTGCTGCAAAAGATCCCCCCCGCACCAGTAGTTCAGCCTCTGCAAAACTTCACTCTGGTGCCGCTCAACAACACCTTCTCCCTGCTCAACACCCGCATGACATGGCATCGCGCTCAGGTGCAGGCCGAGGTGCTGCCGGATGCAGAGCTCGCCAGCATTCACTCCGCCGCCGAACTCGCGGAGGTGCACCAGTTGCTCGAAGAGCACGGCATCCATTCCAGCGTATGGACAGGCGGCTTGCTCAAAGAATCCTTGGACAAATGCACTTGGACCGACGGCACGCCGTGGGATTTCGAAGCCTGGATGCCATCCGCTGGCGAACCACCCGTCGTCGTCACGGAGATCCAGCCAAAAAACGACGGCACCCTGCGCACCCCGCGTGGAGACACGCCTGACTGGATCGAACTCCACAACCCCTCGTCCAAGCCCGTGGATCTCACCGGCTGGCGTCTCACCCACTTCCAGGGGCAGGGTCGCGAGTTTTTTGAGGACCGCCTCGGCATCGGTCTGCCTCCAGGCTCCCCTGCCCTGATGCTCGCTCCTGGGGAATACCGCGTCATCTATTGCAGCGCCATATCGGAAGATGAGGAAAACACACCCCAGTTTCACTTCCGTTTGGAGGCTCAGCGCGGGCGCATCGCATGGGCGGATCCGCGTGGCCGCATCATCCAGTCCTTCAACACCGCTTGGAATAACTTCCCCGCCAACGCCTCCATCACCTCAGATCCTGCGGGAAACAACTGGGGCATCAGCCCTCAGCCATCCCCCGGAAAGCCCAATCCACCGCCTGTCCGCCCTCTGGCCATCGATGTCACCCCCCATCCTCCGGAGCGTCAGGCAGTCATGCTCCTGCCTCAGTTCAACAGCCGCTGGTGCACCGCTCCGCTGGACCGCAATGCACTGCCCTTGATCCGTCATCGGAAAAAATAACCCATTGCCAGCATTGATGGCGCACCCGGCAGGGATCGAACCTGCGACCGGCCGATTAGAAATCGGCTGCTCTATCCACTGAGCTACAGGTGCATTTTCTGGGGAAATACAGCATCCCCACCGCTTCACAACTTGGTTTTTCACGGTCTGCTTCCACGGTCACGACCTGATCACCGCGAGGCATCGGAAAAAACAACGCTGCAAAACTCGGCGCGTTATAGGTTGCTACTATGCCCTCCTTTGCCCGGATGGCAAAGGAGTTTGGCTGCCTCCCCCGCTCTCTCCTCTGTCCAAAATCCGCCTCCACGCGCCTCTCATAGTCCATCCATGACTCGCCGCCCCCTCATCCTCGCCGCACTTCTGGCACTGCCGCTCCACGCCGCCACCGAGGCAGACATCTGCATCTACGGCGGCACCAGCGCAGGCGTCATCGCCGCCGTGCAGGCATCCAGAGAGGGCCGCTCCGTCATCCTCGTCGAGCCAGGCCAGCACCTCGGCGGCATGAGCGTCGAAGGCCTCGGCGGTACCGACATCGACAACCACAAGGAGTTCCAAAACAGCCCCGCCGTCGGCGGCCTCACCCTCGAGTTCTACCGCCGCATCAGCGCCCGCTACCACCGCGAGGCCAAGTTCGACGCCATGGTGCAGCAGCGCTTGAAAAACTCATCCCTCTGGGGCTTCGAGCCCCACGTCGCCGAATCCGTTTTCGACGACTGGGTCCGCGAATCCCCCCGCATCACCGTCCTGCGCGGCCATCGTCTCAAAGAAAAAGACGGCGTCGCAAAATCCGGCACCCGCATCACCGCCATCCATTGTGAAAACGGTGCCGAAATCCGCGCCCGCATCTTCATCGACGCCACCTACGAGGGCGATCTCCTCGCCTTCGCAGGCATCAGTTTCACCGTCGGCCGCGAGGGCAATGCCAAATACGGCGAAACCAAAAACGGCATCCGCACAGACACCCGCCACGGCCAGTTGGATAAGCGCATCGATCCCTACCTCACCCCCGGCACCCCCTCCAGCGGCCTCATCTTCGGCGTGCAGGATTCTCCCCTCGGTCAGCACGGCACCGCAGACGAAAGCATCCAGGGCTACGCCTTCCGCCTCTGCCTCACCAAAAACCCCGCCAACCGCATCCCCTTTGAAAAGCCCGCCGGATACGACCCCGCGCACTATGAGCTGCAGCGCCGCTACATCGCCGCAGGCGGCGTCATCTCACCACCCGGTGCCAATCTCCCCAATGGCAAAACCGACCCCGGCTCCTGGCACTCACTCGCTGGAAACTTCACCGGCTGGAATCATCGCTACCCCATCGCCACCTACGCCGATCGCGAGCTCATGCTCCGCACCAGCCGCGACTACATCCAGGGCGTTTACTGGTTCATGGCCCACGATCCCTCCGTCCCCGAGGCCCAGCGCCTCACCTGGTCCGCATGGGGCCGCTGCAAAGACGAATTCACCGACAACGACGGCTGGCCCCGCATCTTCTACATCCGCAATGGCCGCCGCATGGTCAGCGACTTCGTCCTCACCGAAGCCCACGTCCGCAAAAACGACCCCGAACCTGTGGAAGACAGCGTCGGCCTCATCTGGTGGCCGCCGGATCTTCATCATGCCCGCCGCATCGTCAAAGATGGACGCGTGTGGAATGAAGGCGCCGTCTTCAATGAATCAAAAGAAGCAGACTGGATCCCCTGCGGCATCCCCTATCGCTCACTCGTGCCCCGCACCTCAGAGTGCACCAATCTCCTCTCCCCCACCTGCCCCTCCTCCAGCTACGTCGCCTACGGTGCTTACCGCATCGAGTTCACCTTCATGATCGCCGCCCAGTCAGCAGCCACCGCCGCCTCCATCGCCCTCGATCACTCCCAGGACATCCAGCAGGTCAGCTACCCCGCCCTGCGCACCCGCCTGCTCAAAGACGCCCAGATCCTCTCAGTCCCGCAAAAATAAACGTCACATCTCCCGCCCACACCCCCCATCATTCCATCGTCAAAACCACACACCTCCGGACATTAGTGTGAGATTAGTGTCCGATTAGTGGTTAAAACCTGCTCCTATCCACCATGCAGCACATGAATCGCCGCACCTTCATCGCATCCGCTCTCGCCGCATCCGCTCTGCGTCCACTCCATGCCGCAGACGTCGCCACCGCCGCCGCTCAGGCCCACACCGAAATCTGGCGTCGCTTCATCGACAAATTCGGCATCATGATCGACTTCGCCGACCTCGACGGCAAAGTCTCCCTCCCCACCCCTGAAGAACTCCGCGCAGGCAAGCCCAACGCCCTCGGCTGGTGGGCCCCCATCGAAAACGGCGCCATGTTCAATGGCCTCTACATGGACGCCGCCCTCCTCCGCTGGCAGCGCACCCGCTCCACGGAAGACGCCGCCAAGGCCCGCAAACTCATGCAGGGCCTTCTCCACCTCAATTCCATCAGCGACGTCAAAGGCTTCGTCGGTCGTGGCGTCGCTGAGGACGGCAAATCCCACTACCCCATGGGCTCCAATGACCAGACCCTCCCTTGGTTCCTCGGCCTCTGGCGCTACTGGAGCTCCGACCTCGCCACCGCAGAAGAAAAACAGCGCATCGCCAAACACCTCGTTGAGACGGCCGAAGTCATCGTCTCCATGAAATGGCAGATGCCCGCCGAGCAGCCCTTCGGCAAACGCGGCGGCTTCGGCGGCTTCAGCTTCGATAGCTCTCCCCGACTCCTCTTCGTCTGCAAAGCCCTCCACCAAGTCACCGGCGACGCCAAATGGGACCAGCTCTACCGCACCTCTCTCACTGAGCGCGGCGGCAAAGAAAACCTCACCCGCCTCGAGATCTGCCAGCACGGCATGGTCTTCGAATACGCCCGCTACCACACCTGGACCTCATGCACCTGCGTCGCCTCAGTCCGCGCCCTCTGGGAGATGGAAAAAGATGACACCATCCGCGCCGCCTACGCCCAGGGCCTCCAGGCCAGCGCCGACCTCGCCTTCAAGAGCCTCCCCATGGCGGAGAAATTCGACAACGCCGACACCTCCCATTTCGAGATGGACTGGCGCGTCATGAATGCCGACTGGAAACCCCAGCAGACCGAGCAGGAGGCCCAGGACCTCGCGCACCTGCAGTTGAAAAAGTTCCACAAAGTCGCCCCCCGTCGCAGCAAAGAAACCGAGTTCGTCCGCGAGCCCACCGCCGCCGCCTGGGTCGTCACCCTCGCCCCAGACACCACCATCCTCAAATCCCGAGCCGCTGATGTCGAGCGCGTCATCGCCCACTACGACTACTCAAAGCTCTACTACTCCCAGTTCTTCTGGGCAGACTCCGCCTGGGAGCGCCTCGCCGCCGCCCAGGCCTCCACGCCCGCAGCACGCCGCTAGCCCCCCTGCCGCTCCGCAGTCTCACAAAACGATTCTGCCAACCGCACACGACGAGCAACGCGCCAGCGTCTTGGACTGCGGTGGCAGAGATGCACGGCGCAAGCCTGCATCGCCGACACCGCTTTCGCGGGAGACGCCGCGTTCCCATATCCCACCCTCCACTCCGGCAGGAAAACTTTCGCGCATCCCCCCCTCTTCACCATGCATGACAAGCGCACGCTGCAGGCTATGAATAAGCCACCATGACTTTGCATGCGGTGCTGCTGACCATAGGAGATGTTGTAGGCGTGCTAGCGCTGCTCAATTTCATGTTTGGCGCACCGCTGGAGAAGTCATGGCGGCAGTGCTGCATGAGAGCGGCAGTGCCGGTGGCCATTTGGTCGTCGTTTCGGCTGGCAACAATCATCGTTTTTCACGAGCCGTATGAGACTCCCATGCTGGGTTTCTTCCTCGCCCCGCTGGTGGCGGTTGGATATGCAGTGATCGCACGTGTCATTGTCCAGGAAGTGCTTTGGATCTGGAGGATTCTCGCACGGTCGGCCAAGATCTATTGATACTCGCAAAATAAACTGGCATGGCTGGTCGAAGGCCAACGGCCTTCCGTATTTAAGCCCAGGGCCAGCGAGCCTAAGCGAGCGCCGCCCTGGGTATGCAAGCCGCCGGCAGGAAAGCAAAACCAGCGCCTTCTTCGTGCGCCGCATTCACCAGCAGCGTTTCTCCGCCTCACCGCCGGAGGAGCTGTGTTCCATCGCGCCCCGGCTTCGACTCCACCATTCATCCGATCTCCGTTAGCGTCAGTCTTTTGATCAATCTTCAATAAGATGAAGAATAAAAATCCGGGCGGCCTTGCAGGGTGTTCCACGCAGCTTCCCTCTGGACGCTCACCTCCACTCACGCCAGAATACCAAAATCGGGAGCCTTCTTTCTCCATCCACGCACTCATGAAAACCCCTCTTCATCCATTCATGGTGCTGGCCGCATGCGGACTCGCGCTCAGCATCGCGGCGCATGTCATGGCGCTGGCAGGAGTGCCCATCCCTGGCGGCGGTCTAGTCTGGTTGCTTCACCTTGGCATTTTTGTCGTCTGGATCCCTGCGGTGCTTGCGTCGATTAAGATGACCCGGCACGCGAGCCGCAAAGACCTTTGGAAGGTGGCTCTGGCCGGATGTCCCGAATGGATGCGCCGCTCATTCTACGTTCTTACCGGCTATGCTTTTATTAATTTCATCCTGTTCTTCGCCTCCACGGCTGGGCAGGATCGCAAGAGCACCACGCACCTCGCAGAAGTGCGTGGTTTCTCCGGCCACTGGATGGCATTTTACGGTGCAGCCTTCGCAATCCTCTATTCCAGCATTCATTCGCCGGGGTTGTATCGCGAGCGCAAGTGTCCACAGGGACACACCTCTTCACCCACCGCCCGCTTTTGTGCCGAGTGCGGCCATGACTTTTCCCATGACGCAGAACACACCTGACCCTGTGCCGCATCCACAATAGGTTCCTCACACCTCCGCCCCCATGACCAGCAGCGTCACCGAGCTCATCTTCAACCGCTTCCTCGGCCTCGAATCATCTCGCGATGACGCGCATGTCAGCACGATGCACACTCCGATCCATCGCACCGCCGCTCTGTCACCATCAGTGATGCGGGCACTCCTGCCCGCACCCACATCGCTCTTTGACGTCACCGTGCTCTCTCCCACCCCAGTTCTGCAAACAACCGTCAACCACGGTCAACAACAGTAAACCACCGTAAACTCCCCATGGAAAGCAGCGTCACCGAGCTCCCCTTCAACCGCTTCCTCGGCCTCGAATCCTCCACGGACCCTGCTCATCTCCTCCGCCTTCCCTCCGGCCCCCAATACCTCAACCACCTCGGCACCGTCCACGCCAGCGCCCAGCTCGCACTTGCGGAAGCCACCAGCGGCGAGTTCCTCCTCCGCGCTTTCGGTCCCGACTCCGGCGTCATCCCTGTCGTCCGCCGCCTTGAATCCAAATTCCGCAAACCCGCCCACGGCTCCCTCACCTCCACCGTCACCACCCCGCCCGAAGCACTCAACCAGCTCCGCGCCGACCTCGCCGCCAAAGGCCGTGCCACCATCAGTATCACCGTCGAGCTCCACGACGAATCCGGCACCCACACCCTCTCCGCCACCATCGAATGGTTCCTCACCCTCGACCATCGCACAGCAGCCTGACATGCTTCAGCACCAGTTCCCCCACCCCGCACAACCAACCCGTATAACCACCCTGAATAAATACCCGCCATAAACAACCCGCATCTCACAAGCACCAAAGGTGCGGCCTATCGCAGCCCAGGGCAACGCCCTGGGTTTCACGTATCAGGCCCGGAAAGCAAACCCAGCACTCCGCCACACGTCAAGCCTACCAGCAGCGTCTGCAAAAAATTCCGCCGCGCTAAGACCGCGCCGCCACCTCCAAAGCACCTCAACTGCCATGGCCCCCAAAATTGAAAACGCCGACCTAAGCAACGCCGAGTTCCTCAACACCCGGCTCAGCTCCGCCATCTTCAACGACGTCAATCTCTCAGCCGCCCGGTTTGTGAACGTCAACCTTTCGTCCTCACACCTCGAAGACGTCAACCTCACCGGCACCATCATTCGCAACGCCAACTGCTCCCACATGAGCATCGAAGACGCCTGCTACGAAGGCATGCGCATCGATGGCATCCTCGTCACAGATCTGCTGCAAGTTTATCGGAACCAGTCGTCATGAGTAATCCCCACACCGCCTGGCACCTCACCACCGCATCAGACGCCTCCGCCCCCGGCTGCGACCTCGTCCGCCAATGGCTGCGTGAGCACAACTGGGCCGTCAATCCTGCGTTCATGGTGCAGCTTCAACAACCGGAACACGCTGCGCAGCCCCTCATCCTCCTCACTCATTGCGATGATCGCGTCATCGGCGGCCTCTTCGCCGAAACCCAGCTCTCCTGGCTGCGCATCTCCATCATGTCAGTTCATCCCGAACACCGCTCCAAAGGCATCGGCGCCGCCCTGCTAGCAGAAGCCGAACGTCTCGCCTACGAACGCGGTTGCAAACACGCCTATGTCGACACCATGGACTACCAGGCCCCGCAGTTTTATCTCTCCAACGGCTTCAAACAAGTCGGCCACATCCCAGACTGGGACTCGCACGGTCACTCCAAGCTCTATTTCACCAAACAGCTTCCTCTGCATCCCCCTGCTGAGAAAGGGTTGTGATACCACACACTATTAGAAAACTGTCTCCTCAAGGCCCCGCCTTCCTTCAGCACCAAAGGTGCGGCCTATCGCAGCCCAGGGCAAAGCGAGCCTGCGCGAGCGCCGCCCTGGGTGATTCGCAAACAAACAGGGAAGCAAACCCAGCACTTTCGCCACACGCCGCGCTCTCCAGCAGCGTCTGCACGCACCACCGCAGCCGCCACCATCGTTCGCACACTCACCAAATCCTCGCACGCCTCTCCACTCCGCCTCCCCATCCCATCCGCTCCTCATGCCCGCACTTCACACACCCGTGGACTTCTGCGCCCCCCGTCTCCACTGCACCCGCACAGTCACCATAGTCCATCTCCGGCAGCATCTCCACTCTTCCCCAGCCAGGCGTGCGGCATTTCGGGCACAGCGCAGCCAGCCGCTCCGCCAGCCTGCCCCCCAGCTCCGCAATCACCTCCATCCGCGTGGGGTTGAACATCGCACGCATGTCTGTCTCCACCCAGGCCTTCCGGTCGGCGGAATGTTTCACGCACTCTCGGAACGCCGACTCCAGCGCCCCCTCTGAATCCACCCCCTTGAACACCAGCGTTGGATCAACGCTCCGATTCGGACGCAGGATCAGGCCATGCGTCGGAAACAGCGCCTTCGCCGCAAACTCCCTCAGTTCCTCCATCGATCCCACGGCCTTCATGGCGAAATTCGTTTTCGCACTCAGGCACGAGAGATGCAGTTGAAACCCATGCTTTCGGTCGATGAAATACAGCACTTCAAAATCGCTGGCTCTTCCCGGGAGAAATGGATGCGGCCCAAAGCTGCCTTCACTCGCCAGGGCAAATTTCACCTTCTCTCCCAGTCGCCTCAGCGACATCTGACACTTGCGCCGCGCACACTCGATCGCGTTTCCCGCGCGCGAGCCTGTGCTCGAAAAGCTGCCCAGCAGATCGGTGTCCACCGGACATTCGATCATGCTCGCCTTCAGGGTGTTCCAGAAGGGCGCGGAGAGCGCACCGGACTTCGCATGCTTCGTGCTCAGCACGATGCAGCTCCCCTCATAGGCCCGGCACAGTGTCACAGGGCGGGTTTCCATGTCAGATCCCGGTTGAGATAGTAGGTTGTGCGGTCATCCGGCTCGATGCAGGCCATCTGCACCCACCCGTTGCCAAACAGCTTCTGCAGCACCGCTTGCGCCTGGATGATGCTGTCCAGCATCGTGCGCGGCGCATACACCACCGCCATCAACCTTTGCGGCTCATGGTAGGCTTCCTCGTCGCTAAGATGCACTGACTGCAGCGGCAGCCCCGTCATCAGGTCGCTCGCGTTCCCCTGCATGATCCCCATTTTCCCCGTGATGTTTTTCGTGATCTTGCTGCCCCCGCCATACGCCACGTTGTCCAGCGTGGAGAAGAGGTATTGCGTGTTGATCCACTCGGCCACCACCATCGGTGCCGTCAGGATCACCGTCAGCGCCCGCCCCTCGCTGTCCTGTGTGTAGTCATAGGAGTGCAGAAAGCACCGCCCCTCTAGGTTCACCCCGGCGGTGATGTCACGTGGCGCCACGATGAAGGCGGCGTTTCTCGCCAGCCCCCATTCAGGCCGGACCTGCGCCCAGTCCTGCGCCCGCAGCCAGGCATGGTGCGCGTTTCCATTCTTCACCTTCATCTGCTTCAGCCTCTCGGCGCTGTTGATCTGCCGCGCCTTTTCCAGGTCCTCCCGCAGCTTCTGGATCGCAGCGTCATTGGCATCGCCGAAGAGGGTCACTTCGTCCGTCGTCGTGTTGTGCTCGGCTGCATGGAAGCGCGTCCCTTCCGGGATCTCGATCCCCTGCTTCGCCAGATGGCTCCGCACCTCGGCGCGGTTCATGATCCCCGCCAGGATCCGCGCGTTGCTCGCCCCATGCCGCCCGCCGCAGGCTCCGCAGTCCAGCGCCGTGGCATACGCGTTGTTCTGCGTCGTGCTCCCATGCCCGCAGAAGACCACCACCGGCGCAAAGGAGTGCGTCAGCCCCATCGTCCGCAGCGCCCCTTCCGCATACGCGCACTGCTCCGCCGTTGAGATGCTGTCCAGAGAGGGCTCCACTTCTGCTGGCTTCCGGATCATCCCGGACGCAGCAGTCCTGAGCTTCGTCGCAGCATGCGGTGCCAGGCTCCGCAGCCCCATCCACACACCGCTCGCCATCCCCATCGCCTCCACCAGCGCAAAGGGCGTGGTAAAGGTGTATTTCACAGACTGATACAGCCGCTTGAATCCGCTCAGCCTCTCATGGCCCTGGCGCTGCGCATGCAGTTCTTCATGCCCGCAGCAGCAGGGAGACTCCACCACCTCATGCTTCGGCGTCAGCAGCACCGGGCACGAGGCATGGGTGTCACCGGTCACCGCATCCGTGATCTTCACCGGCACGCCGAAGAATCCGGCAAACCCCAGCGTCTGGTAGTCCCCGGTGGACTCCAGTGCCCTCCGGAAAGGCTCGGAGCGCACGTCGATGCAGAACACCATCTGCGCCTTGGGCGCATGCGCCGGCTTGATTGGTTGCGCCGCCAGCTTGTCCAGCAGCGGCTTGCGGTATCCCTTCTCCGCCGCCTGCATCTTGACCAGCGGGCTCTCTGCCTTCTCAGCCTTTTTCAGCGCTTTGGCATGCCATTGCAGCAGTCCTTGCGCTTCCGGCCACAGCAGGCTGGTGATGACCAGCCGTATAGCCAGATAGTCCGTCTGTGTCACCGGGTGCGCATGGTCCGCCTCCAGCCCTGCCCATTCGGTCCGGTATTTCACATACGCCGCCCAGCCCGGCAGCGTCGTCAGCATCAGGGTCGCAAAGGTCGCCAGTTCGTCATCCTCGATGCCCAGCCTGTTCAGGCAGTCGGCCGCCGCCTCTTCCGCGCTCTCGGGCAGAGCCTTCAGCCTTGCCTGCTTGTCCTTGTTGTGGCCATGCAGCTTGCTGTCATGCACCGCCAGCTGCTTCCAGGCTGCATACAGCCCTTGGCTCCGCAGCGGCATGGCAATCGTCGCCTGCCCCTGGTCAAAGAAGGCCTGCAGCCATTTGATCGTCTCGCGATTCACCGCCAGCATCTCCTCCGGCAGGTCTGCTTGCTGAAAGCTCGCGGCTCCCGCTTTCAGCGCTTCCTCGATCGGCCGGTCCTCCAGACCTTGCAGCGGGTTCACCGCGATCAGGTTTTTCAGCGGCCAGAAGGGCGCTATTTTGCCAAACGCTTCTTTCGTCAGTTCGGCGGGGTGGGGTGGTTTTGTGGCAGTTTTCATGTCAGCTTTCAGTGGGTTCAGGGGTTTAGGCTCCTTGGATCGTCGGTTGATACTGGTAGTGGTTGCGGTGTGTCGTCACGGTGCTTGGGTGTGGCTGGCTGGCATTAAGTGCTGTGACATAATATTTGATGGCCCATTCATGGACTTGGCTGTCCGTCTTGTTGCGGCGCACCATCAGCATCGTCAGCCAGGCCGCTGCCAGCACCACGCATCCGGCGATGTGCAGCCCGTTCAGCGGCTGCGGCTTCATCAGCTCCATCGTCTCCATCTGCGCCACAATCAGGTGCACGCTTCCTCCGTAGGCCAGCCCGGCGCAGATCGCCGCCGCCAGCGCCAGCGGCAGCCCCTTCAGCGGCTGCTGCCTCAGCATCGGCAGCGCAAACTGGCTCGCCGCCAGGAAGGCCGCCACCATCAGCACCAGCGTCGAGTCACCGGCGCTCCAGGACTTGCCGCTCGCGTAGCCAAATCCCAGGCTGCCCACCACACCGCAGATCAGCGCGCAGATCAGGCTGAGCAACTTCGGCGGGTAGTTGGGGTCCAGCCTTTTCTCCTGCGCCGCGCCACCGCTCGCCAGGAAGAGGTAGGCTTTGAACATCCCATGCCACACCAGGTGTGCCACCGCAGCCGGGAACAGCCCCAGCCCGCACTGCGCCAGCATGAACCCCATCTGCCCCATCGTCGAGCAGGCCAGCATCCGCTTCACATCGCTCTGCATCAGCTTCCACAGCGTCCCCGCCAGCGCGGTGATGATTCCAGCCGCAAAGATCACGCTCAGCAGCCCGCTGTGCTTCAGGTAGAGCGGCGCAAACCTCGCCAGCAGAAACCCGCCCCCGTTCACCAGCCCCGCGTGCATGATCGCCGAGACCGGCGTCGGAGAGTTCAGCGAGCTCGTCAGCCACCGGTGGAAAGGCCAGATGGCCGACTGCGTCATCGCAGCCACCAGCAGCAGCACCAGTGCAGGAATGATGAGGCTGGACTCATTCGGCTTGTGCAGCAGCGCCTGGATGCTTGTTTCACCCGTCGCCTGGTAGAGCAGTCCAAAAGCGGCCGCCATGCACACCGCGCCCAGCGTATAGTTTTTCGCCGCCAGCACTCCGGAGGCCCGCGCCGCCCTCCAGCACGTCTTATGCACCATCAGCCGCACCAGCAGCAGGTTGCTCACCATCCATGCCACCAGCAGCACCACCAGGTGGTTCGCGCTCACCATCACCGCCAGGGTTGCCACCAGCAGCCCCAGCTGGATGAAGAAGGCGCGGTATCTCGTGTCCCCCTTCAGGTAGCGGCCGGCAAAGCTGCCGACACACACACCGATGAATACCACCAGCGCCACCATGATGGCGGCCAGGGGGTCCGGATACAGGAGGGCTTCAGCTTGTTCGTGCGTCATGTTCATGTGTGGGTATTAGTTTTTCTTGGCTTACACCGGACACATATTAGCCTTGATAATATAAGAAAAGATCATTATTCTTATACATCACATTAGCTCTTCTAATGATCTTCGACACCATCACCCTCCAATGCTTCATCGCCGTCGCTGAAACCGGCAGCTTCACCCGTGCCGCCGAGCGCGTCGGCAGAACCCAGTCGGCCATCAGCCAGCAGATGACCAAACTGGCCGCCCTGCTCGGAAAGCCTCTCTTCGTCAAAGGCAGGCAGTTCGGCCTCACGCCCGAGGGCGAAATCTTCCTCGGCTATGCCCGGCAGATCTTCGCTCTCCATCGCGAGGCGCTCGACCGCTTCACCACTCCCGAGCTCGAGGGCGAGGTGCGCTTCGGCCTGCCGGAAAACTTCGCCAGCGTTTACCTCTCCGAGGTGCTCGCCGATTTTTCACGCATTCACCCCCGCATCCTTCTCAACATCGAATGCGACCTCACGCTCAACCTCTTCGATCGCTTCAAAAAGAAGAAGTTCGATCTCGTGCTGGTCAAAATGAACCGGCCCGAAGACTTCCCCAACGGCCTCGATGTCTGGTCAGAGCCTCTCAAGTGGGTCGGAGACCCCATTCTCATCAACCGCAAAAAACCCGTCCCCCTCGTCCTCTCACCCGCGCCCTGCGTCTATCGCGCTTCCGCCATCAAAGCCCTCGAAAAAGCAGGCCGACCCTGGCGTCTCGTCTTTTCCAGCCCCAGCTACGCAGGCACCGTCGCCGCCGTCAAAGCAGGCATGGGCATCAGCGTCATGCCCCACACCATGATCCCCCCGGAACTGCAGGCCGTCGATGCCTCGCTCCTCCCAAAACTCGCCGACACCCACGTCTCCCTCCTGAAGCATCGCGCCGACAATCCCGCCATCAACACCCTGGAGGAATTCGTCCTCAAGCGCCTCAAGCACTGATAGGATGCTGACCGCTAGTTCCCGCCTTCCTCCACGTTCTCTTCTCACGATGAAACACCTCCTTCTTCTCCTTCTCGCCGTCACCCCCGTTCTTGCCCAGGACCTCGAAGCCCAGAAAAAGAAAGCCCTGGAAGCCGCTGCAAAAAGCCAGCTCGAAGTCCGTCTCGACCAGCCCTACGCCGGCACCGACAACCCCAAGCAGAAAGTCGATCTCTACCTCCCCAAAAAACGCAACACCGACAAGCCTCTCCCGGTCGTCGCCCTCATCCACGGCGGTGGCTGGGTGCATGGAGATCGCCTTGGCTACTCCGCAACCGCCATCCGCATCGCTCGCACCGGCGACTACGCCACCGTCGCCGTCGGCTATCGCCTCACCGAAGAAGCCCGCTGGCCTGCACAGGTTTACGACTGCAAGGCAGCCATCCGCTGGGTCCGCGCTCACGCTAAGGAGTTCAATCTCGATCCCGACAAAATTGCCGTCATGGGCAGCTCTGCAGGCGGCCATCTCTCCTCCCTCATCGGCACCAGTGGCGACGTCAAAGAACTCGAAGGCGACCTCGGCCCCAACACCGCCTTCAGCAGCCGCGTCCACTGCGTGGTCAACCACTGCGGCCCCGAAGATTTCACCCAGGCCCTCATGTTCGGCAAAGACAACCAGCCCACCCTCAATGACAACGCCGTGATTGGTCTTCTCGGTGGCAACTTCATGGAAAAGCACGCCGAAGCCGTCGCCGCCTCTCCCGTCACCTACGTCACCAAGGACGATCCCCCCTTCATCACCTTCCACGGCTCCGCCGACAAACGCGTCGCCTTCCTCCACGCCCAGGCCATCCACTCCGCCCTCCAAAAGGTCGGCGTTCCCTCCATCCTCATCCCCATCACCGACGGCGGCCACAGCTCCGTCAGCAACCCCGAGGTCGTCACCCGCTCCAAGCAGTTCATCGACAAAACCCTTCGCGGCATCGAAGTCACCATCGACCCCACCCCCATCCCCGCGCTCCCCGAAAAGCAAAAGTAGGCCCCATGTACACCCCCGCCCACTTCCAGATCGACGACCTCGGCACGCTCCACGCATTCATCCGGCGCCACAGCTTTGCCACCCTCGTTTCCCAGGAGGGCGGCGTCCCGCAGGCCACTCACCTGCCTTTTTTGCTGAATCCGACACAAAACACGCTCATTTCTCACATGGCGCGCGCCAATCCTCAGTGGCGTCATTTCACCTCGTCCGAGGTCCTCGTCATCTTCACCGGCCCCCACGCCTACATCTCCCCGGCCTGGTATGCCACCCAGCCCGCCGTCCCCACCTGGAACTACACCGCCGTGCATGCCTATGGCATCCCGCGCATCGTCACGCAGCACGATCGCTTTGCCCAGATGCTCCATGACCTCGTCGAATTCTACGAATCCGGCCGCCCTAACCGCTGGAATGGCCAGCTTCCCCCCGAATTCCGCGACGGTCTCATGAAAGGCATCGTCGGCATCGAGATCCAGATCACCCGCCTCGAAGGCAAGTTCAAGCTCAGCCAAAATCGTCCACAAGATGCGCCCGGAGTCATCGCCATGCTCGAAAAAAGCACCGATCAGACCGACCGCGAAACCGCCCAGATGACGAAGGAGTGCCTCTGATGTCCACCCACACCGCCACCATCCGCTGGAAAAACCAGGGCCCTGATTTCCTCAGCCGCCGTTATTCGCGCGAACATGCGCTCCATTTCGACGGCGGCGCTGTCATGCCAGGCTCCCCTTCGCCGCACATCGTGCCCGCCCCGTGGTCCAATCCCGCCGGCATCGACCCCGAGGAGCTGTTCGTCGCCTCTGTCTCCAGCTGCCACATGCTCTGGTTCCTCCACGTCGCCTGCGACGCCGGATTCCTCCCTGAAAGCTATGAAGACGCAGCAGAAGGCATCATGACGCAAAATGAGCGCGGCGTGCTCTGGATCAGCCGCATCACCCTGCATCCTAAAATCATCTGGGGTGGCGAAAAGCAGCCTTCTGCCACCGAAGTCGAGCACCTGCATCATCTTGCCCATGAGCAGTGCTTCATTGCCAATTCCATCAAGACAGACGTCATTGTTCAGCCAGAAAACTGACATGAAACCCCAGCCCGCCCCCCAGATTTTCGAAGGCCGCTTTGTCACCCTCACACCGCTGGATGTGGCTGCGGATGTGGCAGAACTCCACGCCATCTCGCATGTCGATGAAACCACACGCAAACTTTGGCGCTTCATGCCCCGCGGTCCTTTTTCCGATGTCGCAGAGCAGGCCGCCTTTCTCCGCGAATGGCAGGCCACGCCCAATGTCATCGCCTTCACCGTGCGCACGAGCGGCACCCACCAGCCCCTCGGCAGCATCTCGCTCATGAGCATCCGTGCCGAGCACGGCGTGGCAGAGCTCGGAAACATCTGGTACGCACCAGCAGCCCAGCGCACCAAGGCCAACACCGAATCCTGCTACCTGCTGCTGCGCTACTGCTTCGAAAAACTCGGCTATCGCCGCATGGAGTGGAAATGCGACGCACGCAATGAACCCAGCAGGAATGCAGCCCTCCGCCTCGGCTTCACCTTTGAAGGCATCTTCCGCCAGCACATGATCATCAAGGGCGAAAACCGCGACACCGCCTGGTTTGCCATGCTCGACCACGAATGGCCGCAAATCTCGGCAGCCATGCGCAAATGGTTGTATGTGGATGACTCAGTTTCCCTCGGGCGATTAATCGCAGAAAGTCGCAGCGTACAGTCAGGCGCATGAAGCACGCCCTTTTCCTCCTGCTGACCACCTCCATGGTTGTCGCCGCTGACCCAAAACCCAAGCCCGAATTTCAATACAAGACCGAAGGCATCCAGGTCAGCATTCCCACGGCAGATGAGCCCCGCGTGAAGGCATTCGGTCCCGACACCATCAAGGCCGCTGCCAAGTACCTCGATGACGGCGCCATCTGCTGGGTGCGTGAAAAGACCTGCGTCAACTGCCACACCACCGGCCCCTACCTCAGCGAGCGCCCAGCCCTCTCCCGACAATTCGGACAGCCTCTGGAGGAAGTGCTGGCAGACTTTGTCAAAACCGTGCCTGCAGAGGTCAAGCCGCAGAAGGAGACGGAAAAGGATGGCATCAAATACTACGGCGGTTCCTGGACCAGCATCTGGCGCTCCCTCGGCCTCGCCGAATGGGACAAACACGTCACCGGCAAGCTCTCCGCACACACTGAGCGCTCCCTGCATGAGATGCTCATGCGCCAGTCTGCCAACGGCTCTTTCGTCAGCTATGGCGAGGTGGAAATTCCCCACATCACCACCGACTTCGAGCTTACCCTGCAAGCCGCCCGCGCCGTCACCTCTGCCCCCGGCTGGCTATCCGGCCTGAAGGATGCGGAATTGCTCGCTCGCATCGAGAAAATGAAGTCCTGGCTGCGCACTGCCGAGCCGAAGAACGACTATGACCGCATCCTGCATTTACAGCTCGCCCATTACATGCCCGATCTCGTTCCGCAGGCGCAGCGAGATGCAGCTCTGGCCCTGCTTTCGTCCAAACAGCACGCCGATGGCGGCTGGTCACTGCGCGACATGTCCGCGCTCAGCGACTGGCATTTCAAGATGAGCGACACCGTGGTGAAACTCGTCAGCAACCTCCCTGACGCTGCCAAACCGGAGAGCGACGCCTACATGACTGCCTTTGCAGTCGTTCTGATGCGTCAAAACAACATCCCCGCCAGCGATGAGCGCATCCAGCGCGCCGTCACCTGGCTCAAGCGCGAGCAGCGCGTCTCCGGCCGCTGGTGGATGCACTCGCTCTACCGGGGCAACTACCACTACATCACCTACATCGCCACCGCCCAGGCCTTGAAGGCGCTGGCTTTGTGCGATGAGCTGCACTGAGTTTCATCTTCGTGCACGCCGATACGCCGCCGGCGACTCGCCCATGCGCTTGCGGAAGTGCTGGGTGAAGCTGCTGGCATCCACAAACCCGCACTGCTGCGCGATCTCGCTGGCGGTCATCGTCGTCCGCTCCAGCAGCTGCACCGCCGCCAGCACCCGCGTCTTAATCAGAAATTCCTGCGGCGTGATGCCAAACGCACTCTGAAACCGCCGCTGCAGCTGGCGCAGCGACTGCCCGCAGGATTTGGCCACATCTTCAATCAGCAGCGGCTTGGCGTAGTCATGGCGGATGATTTCCACCGCCTGCGCCACGGTCTGAAACACCGGCAGCCTGCGTTCAGCTTCATCCGGGCGCCTCAGCGTTCCCATCACGCCCTGAATTTTCCGCCTGCGGTCAAAAAGCGGCAGCTTCGTCACCAGAAACCAGTCTGGGATACCCTGCGAGTCCCACCACAGCTCCACCCGTTCGATCACCTCCGCCTTGCCGGCCAGGAGGCGCTTGTCGTCATCCACATAGGCCTGCGCCATGGTGTCCGGGTTCAGGTCGAAGTCTGTGCGCCCGATGATCTCGGAATCGTCCGGCATCTGGTAGCGCTGCATCAGCCCCTCGCTGGCAAACATCAGATGCCCGGCCTTGTTCTTGGCAAAAAAATACACGCCTGGGATGTGGTCAAAAAGACGCTGAAACAGCAGTGTTGGCTCCAGCGCGGCCATCCATGCGGCCCGTTGCCTCCTCCAGCGCACAATTTCCGCCGCAGAGCGCTTGGGGCGCTCGCGGGGTCTCAAGGGTGCATCAGATCGCCTTGGGGTTGTCACGCAAAGCAGGATGGCGTGACGCAGCCCGCGTGCAACTGGCCTGCGGGCTCAGCGCGCGATCTTTTCCAGCATCGTGCGGCAGTCCTCCCAGGCCACTTCATGGGGCTGGCGCTTGTTCAGTGCGGCCAGTGCCGCCGTCACACCGGCGGCCTCCCCCATTGCCACCGCATTGCCCGTCACGCGGTAACTCGCATGGGCCACAAAATCACCGCTGATGCAGCGTCCTGCCATCATGAGTCCGTCCACATCCTTGGCGATCAGCGCACGCAGCGGAATGTCATACGGGGTGAATTTTTGCACGCCGCCGCGCTCGATGGTCAGCTTGTCATTGTCCGCCTTGCTCTTCGCATGAATGTCCACGCCAAAGGTCACGCGCGCCACGGCATCAGGGTGCCGCGCCGCCTGGGTCAGATCCTCCTTCGTCACCACATAACGGCCATGAATGCGCCTGCCGTCCCGCACGCCGATCTGCTCCGCCGTGGCCACCACCTGCAGCCCGTCCCACACCCCGCCCAGCTTCCGCAGCGCCCGGGTGATGGTAAAGACCTCCTTGCGTGCCCGCACCGTGGCGGTAGTCATGGCATCGGCGTCATCCGGCCGCACGCCGTATTCATGATTCAGCATCAGCAGCACGATGTTGTCGCGCACATGAAAAATGGTCGGCATCCCATAGGAGGGATCCACACCAGCGCGCTGGATTTCGGCCTTAAAGTTGGCTGTTGCCTCCACGTGCCATTTGAGGTCGCCCTGATAAAACGAGATATATTTCCCCATCTGCGTCACATCCCGCACCACCGCCAGCGCGTTCATGGTCAGCGGCTGGCACGCGCACTCCACCGACTTGTCGTCCTGCGCCATTTTCCCCAGATCCCAGCTGCAACCCGCCAGCGCCCCCAGCACACCATCACCCGTGGTGTCGATAAACACAGGAGCCCGCCACGCCTCCCGCCCCGAGCGTGATTCGGTGATGACGGTAGTAAGCTGCCTTCCCTCGCGATAAGCTGCCACCAAACGCGTGTGCAGGCGGAATTTCACACCCGCTTCGCTGCATAGATCCTCCAGCAGCAGCTTCATTTCATCCGGCTCATAGACAAAGCGCCCTGCATCCGTGCCTCGACGCGCACCGCGCTCATCAAGCAGCCGCCGGATCTCACGGGTAAACCCCGGCTTGTCGAAATCAAAGATCCAGGTCAGCAGGCCCGCCGTCCACACACCGCCCAGGCAGCCGTTCGTTTCAAACAAACGCACCCGCGCACCCGACCTCGCCGCAGCCACCGCTGCCGCCACACCCGCAGGCCCTGCACCGCAGACGATGACATCCGCGTCGTTGACCAGCGGCACAGTGCGATTGGGCTCGTCAAATGTCCCGGCATCGCCCGGTCCCTCAGCAGCAGACACCCAGGTGGCAGAAGGCAGCACGGCCGGACCTGCGAGTGCAGCACGTAGAAAATGACGACGGGAAAAATCAGCAGGAGCGGGCTTCATGACAGAAAGACGATGGTGGGTTCCAGGCAGCGAGTACGCGTTGCAGTCTGCGGCTTTCACCCCCAGCTTCCCAGCCCAAGTTGTTAACAAAGATAGCACAAACGAAACATGCCCGACGCCCACGCCCCAGCCGGCCCATGGCCCACATGGATACGCCGCCAGCTCAGGCGCGGCTGGCCCCGGCGTGTGCATCTGGCCCTGGAGTCCGGCACTCCATCCCTGCGCGGCGGGCTGCCCGTGCATGACAGCCCGCGCTTCTCCATCTGCCTCTCCGGCACTGGGCGCTACATCGTCCTGCGGCAGCAGAAGCAGGAAATCATCACGCTGCAGCGCGGGGACGCCATCGTGGCCGCGCCGCACGCGCTGATGGAGCCTCACACATCAGCGCGCTATCTTGCCATGGGTTTCGTCTTCACGCCGGAAATGACACGTTTCCTGCTGGCCAAGAAAGGCCCGGCCGGCCACCGGTTTCTGCAGGCTCATCATGCCTCACGGGCGCTGGATGAGGATGGGCGGCACTTTCTCCAGGCCCTGCAAAACCGCCGCCATGCACCGCCTGATGACTTGGCCGCACGCCGCCTCGTGGAACTCCTGCTCGTTATGGCCGCTGAGGTGGCCGCGCAGCCAGAGCCTCCGGCCTCCGCTGCTGGCAAGGCGCGCTTCACCTGGCTGGCAGCCTGCAGGTTTCTACAGGAGAACCTCCATCACCCCATCGGCAGGCAGGATGTCGCGAGATTCCTCCATCTGCATCCCAACCACGTGTCCAGGCTGTTCCGGGAGTTTAGCGGACAGTCTTTTCTCGATTACCTGCTGCAGGCGCGGCTGGAGCGCGCCCAGCCTTTGCTGAAGGTTCCGCATCGAAACATCACTGAAATCGCGCACGCCTGCGGCTTCCGTGATTCCAATTATTTTATCCGCTGTTACCGGCGCAAGTTCGGCAGATCCCCCGGCCAAGACCGCCTGTCGCATTTCGAATAATCTTTGTCGTGACGCAGATGCGTGGTTCTGCATTAATCTGCACTCACAACCGCCCATGAAACCCATCGTTCAAATCTCCCTCGACCTGACGAACATTGACGAAGCGCTCGAAACCGCCGCCCTGGCCATGCGTGCCGGAGTGGACTGGCTGGAGGCCGGCACGCCGCTGATCCTCGCCGAAGGTCTGCACGGTGTCCGCGCCCTGCGCAAGGCTTTCCCAAACACCCCCATCGTGGCCGACCTGAAGACGATGGACGGCGGCTACCTGGAAGCCGAAATGATGGCCAAGGCCGGAGCCACACACGTCGTGGTCATGGCCCGCGCACACGCAGAAACCGTCAAATGCGTCGTCAAAGCCGGAAAAGACTTTGGCTGCAAGGTCATGGGAGACAACATGATCTCTGAAGACATGGTGGCCGGAGCCAAGTGGCTGGAGGATCTGGGCTGTGACTATGTGATTCACCACATCGGCTACGACGAGCGCCGCGGCATCGCCGCCGCCGGCAAGCGCATGCCCAGCCCGCTGGACCAGCTGCGCGAGGTGGTGAACGCCGTCAAAGTGCCCGTGCAGGCCGTGGGCGGCCTCAGCCTAGAGCAGGCCATCCAGTGCCCGAAGTATGGCGCTCCGCTCGTCGTTCTCGGCGCCCCGCTGACCATCGACGCCGACGCCTTCAAAACCGCCGACGGCAATCTTGAGGCCTCCCTGCGCATGATTTGCGAGGCCGTGCATGCTCAGGACGTTCCTGCTTTTTAATTCCACCTCTTTCCAACCCCATGAAATCCGCCGCCGTCGTCAATTACGCGCCTGAAAAAGGCTCCGTCGAAGTCCGTGAAATCGAAACCCCAACCATCGGCAGCGAGGACGTGCTCCTCGAAGTGGCCAATGTGGGCGTCTGCGGCTCCGACCTCCACCAGTGGACCGCCGACCACTCCTGGCCGGTGAACTACCCGGTCGTGCTCGGCCATGAGTTTGGCGGACGCATCGTGGAAGTGGGCAAGGAAGTGGAAGGCTGGAAAGTGGGCGACCGCGTCGTCTCCGAAACCGCCGCGATCATCAGCCCGAACAACCCAATGACCAAGCGCGGGCTCTACAATCTGGACCCGACCCGCAAGGGCTTCGGCTACGGCGTGAATGGCGCCATGACGAAGTATGTGCGCGTACCCAGCCGCATCCTGCACCATGTGCCGGACCAGCTTCCCTTTGAGCAGGCCTGCCTCACCGAGCCTTGCTGCGTAGCCTACAGTGCTGTGGTGAAAAACGCCCGCATCGAGCCCGGCGACCGCGTGGTCGTTCTCGGGCCAGGCACCATCGGCATTCTCTGCGCTGCCATGGCACGTCTCTGCGGTGCACAGGTGGCCATCGTCGGCCTGCCGCAGGATGCGCACCGACTTGAAATCGCCAAGCAGTATGGCTGCGAGGTCATCATCGGTGATGCCAAGCCCTGGGCCACTGCCCGCGACGGCCTGGGCTGCGATGGAGTGATTGACGCTGCAGGTGCGAGCATCACGCTGAAAATCGCGCTCGACATCGTGCGTCCGGCCGGGTGGATCAGCAAGGTGGGCTGGGGCCCGCAGCCTCTGGGCTTCAACCTCGACCCGCTGGTGCAGAAAAACATCACCCTTCAAGGCAGCTTCAGCCACAACTGGCCCATCTGGGAACGCGTCATCGCCCTGCTCAGCAGCGGTCAGTTTGACGTGAAGCCCATCATCGGCGGCGTCTGGCCCGTGACCGAATGGCACGAAGCCTTTGAGAAGATGCACAAGGGCGAAGTCGTGAAGAGCGTGCTGCGTCCGGTGTAACCACCCACTCTTTTCATCTCATGAGCTTTCGACTCCTGGCAGCGGCAGCGCTGTCCGTCTGTGGCTGCATGGCCTCGGCCCAGGCACAAGCCCCCAAACCCTCGGTCTGGATCAGTCCGCCGGGGCAGGACAAGTGCCTGGCCTTTCGGCAGCTTTTTGAGCAGCCGGACGCATGGAAGGAAACGAGAGCGCATATTGATGTGCTGTTCATCACGGACCTGAACCTGCAGCGCCATTTCAGTGATGATGAGCTGCGGAAGTGGTTCGGCATGATGAAGGAGTGGAAGCTGCGGCTGGCGATGGAGGTCGGAGCGGTAAAGCCCTGGGGCAAGACCGGCGAAGCGTGCTTCAATGCCGAGCGCAAGAACTGGGAGCATCTGCAAAGCCTGGGGGCGAATCTCTACGCCATCGCCATGGACGAACCGCTGGTCTGCGCCCGCGAGCAGATCCACGAAAGCGATGAGTATGCGATGAAGGAGACCGCCAACTACATCGCGCTGGTGCGCCAGCATTTCACGGATGTGCTCATTGGCGACATCGAGGCCTATCCGTCTGCGAGCGTCGAAGAGCATAAGAAGTGGATTGAGGGACTGCAGCAGAATCTTGCGGAAAAGAAGGTGCGCGGGCTGGATTTTTACCGCCTGGATGTGGACTGGCTGCGCTTTAACGTGCAGCAGAAAGGCTCATGGAAGGAGGTGCGGCAGTTGGAGCTCTACTGCCGCCAGAAGAAGCTGCCCTTTTCCCTGATCTACTGGGCCTCCGGCTATCCCGGCATGCAAAAGCGCGGGCTGGCAGATGACAGCACCTGGTACACCTCCATCATGCAGCAGGGCTATGACTACGCCGCCGTGGACGGCAGGCCGGACCAGATCGTGATTGAAAGCTGGGTGAGCGCGCCTTCCAAATGCCTGCCTGAAACCGGCGAATGGACCTTCACGCGCTCGGTTTTGGACTTTGTGAAGAAGTTCGTGAAATAGCTTGTGTAATGGGAGGACGCCTGCCGTACTTTCTTCTCTCATTCCACACCTGCCATGAAATCCCTTCTTTGCCTCGCCCTGCTCTCCACGGCCGCTTTTGCCGTTGATTACCCCCGTGTCATTTTCTCCGACGACTTTTCCGCCGACGGCTTCGGCAAGGCCTGGGGCCATTACAAGAGCGCGAGTGTGGTGAAAGGCGGAGTGCTGGTGGGCATCACGGCACCGGAATCGGACCACAACGCTGTGGATGTGATCCGGATCGCACCGGAGACGGATCTGGAAGTGTCTGTAAAGTTCCAGCTCGTCAGCGACCAGGCCAAAGGCTTCAACATCTGGCTGGATGACAAGGACTACAAAGGCTCGCACGCCGGACACATTTGCAGCATCACGGTGAATCCGAAGGCAGTCGTGGTGGCCGATGCCAAGACCGGCACGTTCAGCAACGATATTTACACACGCAAGAAAGCCGTTCCACCCACACTGACCGCCGAGGACAAGGCCAATATGCAGAAGTGGACGAAGTCGACACCCACCACGGTGTCCTTCAAAGAGTGGCACACGCTGACCGTGCGCACTCATGGCGACGTGGTGGAAACCAGCATCGACGGCAAGGTCGTCAATACGTTCCAGTCTCCCGGAGTCGCGCATGATCACAAGACGGTCGTGAGCATCACCACCAATAAAGTAGACGTGATTTACGACGACTTCAGCATCAAGGGCGTGGCGAAGTAATACTGAGGGACCATTTTGATTCATCGAGCGCCGGGGCGGGAACAGCCCCGGCGTTTTTGTGTCTGGAAATGGCGGTGATGCAAAACCTTGCAGCCTGGCGCATTTCACACAGACTTTGTCGTGGAACTGGTGGATGAAGTTCCGTTAAATGCTCCAAGTCATGAATCCCAGCCCAACCAGCAGTGACCGCCACACGAGGCGTGCTTTTGTGAAGGCGTCTGCCGTCGTCGCGGCGGCTCCTGTGGCGTCTGCGCAGCAGGCGACGACCAAGGCACCTATCCGTGAGATTGAGACGGATGTGTTGGTGTGCGGCGGAGGCTGTGCTGGCACGGCAGCGGCGCTGAGCGCGGCACGCAATGGTGCAAAGACGCTGCTGGTGGAAAAAGCGCCCTTTGCTGGCGGCATCATCACGAGCGTGGGCCTGCCCTACTTTGATGGCATCGCAGACATCAAGACGCATCGCGTGGTGGTGCGTGGTATCGCGCTGGAACTGCTGGCCAAGACGGGTGTGTGCAAGGCGGATGCCAAGGAGATCAAGCCGCACAACCCCACGATACCGAACACCTTTGAGTTTAAAGTGCTGCTGGACCGCGAACTGCAGGCCTGTGGCGACAGGCTGACCGTGCTTTTCAATTCCTTCGCCTGCGATGCCGAGTCCTCCAACGGTCGCATCACCTCCGTGGTGATCGCCAACAAGGACGGGCTGGTCCGCATCAAACCCAAGGTCGTGATCGACTGCACCGGAGACGCTGATGTGGCCGCCTGGGCGGGTGCGCCTACAGAGCAAAGCGCCGAGGTGCAGCCCCTGACATTGCATTTCCGCATCGGCAAAGTGCAGAAGGTGCCGGACATCGGCAAACTTTGCCGTGCCGCGCTGGTGAAAGCGCAGGAGCTTGGTGAACTGCCGCATTTCTACGGCCCGGGCGTGATGTTCATGTATGCCAACGATGAGATCTACATCCACGGCGTGCGCGTGCCAGCCAACCCAACCGATGCCGCCGACCTGAGCCGAGCCGAGATGCAAGGACGCGCTGATGCGCTGGCCATGCATCGTGCGTGGAAGCGGGACATCCCCGCCTTTGCGGACTCCTATTTCCTCGAAGCGTATCCATGGATCGGTGTGCGCGAGTCGCGCCGCCTGATCGGCCAGCATGTGCTGAATGAGAAGGAAGTCATGCAGGGCCGCCGGTTTGACGACGCCATCGCCACCGGCTGCTGGTATCTGGATCTGCACCCGAACAAGACCGTGGTGGGCAGCGCGAATGACTTTAACCCGGAGAAGGTGCAGCCCGGGCCCTATGACATCCCCTACCGCTCGCTCGTGCCACAGAAGATCGAAAATCTGCTCGTGGCAGGCCGCTGCCATAGCGCCACACGTGGTGCTCATGCTTCCACCCGCGTGACTGTAACCGCCATGGCTCTGGGCGAGGCGGCGGGATGCGCGGCAGCCATGAGTTTGACCGAGAAAACCGCGGTGGCCTCGCTGAATGGTCAGCGTGTGCGTGAGGCCCTCGCCCGGCAGAACGCCGGTCCTTTTACTGATTCCTAAAAACAACATGTCTCGTCTTCAAAACAAAGTCATCATCGTCACCGGCAGTGTCACCGGTATCGGCAAGGCCATCGCCAAACGCTGCGTCGCCGAAGGAGCCAAAGTCATCGTCCATGGCCTGGAGCAGGATCTGGGAGAGCAAACCGTCGCCGAACTCGGCGCTGAAAATGCAACACTGGTGATCAAGGATCTGGCAGATGAGGCCGCCCCGCAGCTGCTGGTGGACGCCGCCGTGAAGGCCTTTGGCAAACTGGATGCGGTGGTGAACAACGCCGCACAGGTTGGCACGGGTAACATCCAGACCACGGATGGTGCGTGGTTTCGCCGCATGCTGGAGATCAACTGCGTGGTGCCCTATCTGATCATCCGTGCCGCTTTGCCGCATCTGAGCGCAACGCATGGCAGCATCATCAACATCGGCAGCGTGAACGCCTACAGCGGCGAACCCAACCTGATGCCCTACAGCGTGAGCAAAGGCGCGCTCATGACACTGACCCGCAACCTGGGAGACACGCTGATGCGTGAAAACGGCGTGCGCGTAAACCAGATCAATCCCGGCTGGGTGCTGACCGAAAACGAAGCCAAGCGCAAACGAGAGCACGGCCTGCGCGAAGACTGGTATGCCGACCTGCCCAAGGTCTATGCCCCCGCAGGACGCATCCTGTGGCCGGATGAAGTCGCCGCGTGCGCCGCATGGCTGCTGGCCGACGAGTGCGGCCCGATCAGCGGCCAGGTCTTTGACCTGGAGCAGCATCCCTTCATCGGCCGCAATCCGCCGAAAGACGCCTCCACCATCCCTTCCAAATAACACCCCACCATGCCCAAGCTCGCCGCCTTCCCCAAAGCCTTCATGCAGGCCCTCTGCAAAGAAGGAACCATGACCGTGTCCGAATGGATCCAGCTCGCCTCCAAACTCGATGTGCAGGGCCTGGAATGGTATGCCGGATTTCTGGAAATGGCCGATGAGAAAAACTGGCCGTGCTTCCGGAAGGAAGTGGAGGACACCGGCAAGGTGATCCCGATGATGTGCTGCTCCCCCGACTTCACGCACCCGGATGCAGCCTTTCGCGAAAAGGAGATCGCCAAACAGAAGCGCTGGATCGATATGACACACACGCTCGGCGGCTCCTACTGCCGCGTGCTCAGCGGGCAGCGCCGCCCGGAGCTGTCGATTGATGAAGGAGTGAAGCTGGCGGCAGATTCCATCTACGCCTGCCTGCCCTATGCGCAGGAACGCGGCATTACGCTGATCATTGAGAACCACTACAAGGATGATTTCTGGGAATATCCCGAATTCGCGCAGAAGATGGATGTTTTCTGCAAATTGGTGGATGCGGTGAATCATCCGAACTTTGGGGTGAACTACGACCCTTCCAACACCTACCTGGCAGGAGAAGATCCGGTGGAACTGCTGAAGCGTGTCTCCCACCGCGTGGTGACGATGCATGCCAGCGACCGCTATCTGGCGGAAGGAACCATCGAAGATCTGCGCAAGGAGGAAGGTGGTGCCATGGGCTACGCCAAGCGCCTGCGCCATGGCGAAATCGGCAAAGGTTTGAATGACTACGATGCTATTTTCTCCGAGCTGAAGAGCAAGGGCTTCGACAGCTGGATCAGCATCGAAGACGGCGTCGATGGCATGGAGCAGCTCGCTCGCAGTGTGGAGTTCCTGAAGAAGAAGATCGCCCAGTACTGGCCACAGTAATCGCTCAAGGCAGCTTATCCCTTTGTTTTTATGAGAACGAACCCACCCCATCCGCTGGGAGGAATGTCCCTGCTTGTATCTCTGTGGCTGACAGCAGTTTCGGCCATGACATTGCATGCGGCTGAAAAGGCCCTCCCCGCATGCAATCGCCTGCGCTTTGAGCCGCTGCCCGGCACGGAGCAGGCCATGGTGGGTGCAAAGCTGGAGGGCTCCAACACCTCCCGCACAGAAGGGTATGTGACGCTGACAACGATCAACGCGGTGGCAGCGAAGAGCTGGAGCGAAGTGAAGTTTGAGAACGTGAAACTCTACCGCTGGCTACGTCTTTCCATGCCTGCCGGTGCGACGGCCAAGATGGGCAAGGTGGAGGTGTATTCGGGAGACCGACTGCTCGCGGGAGGTGAGAACAAAGGGGCAATCTTCACCCCCTTTGTGGAAGGCAAAGACGCTGTGAACGACAGCGCGATCGGTTTTGACCTGTTTGCCACGGCCACGCCCAACCGGCCTGCGTTTAATCCGGCAGGGAACGATCTGGACCAGCCGACGGACGTGAAGTTGAGCGGCCCGCGTGAGGCCATCATTCGCTACACTTTGGATGGCAGCACACCGACTGTGGAGCATGGAGAGACCTACAGCAAGCCGATCCATGTAGAGAAGAACACTACGATTACAGCCGTCACGATTGATCCTGATCGTGCAGCACCAAGTCTGCCGGTGCCGGTGACTTATCTGGTGAAGGACCAGACTAAGTCGGGACTCTTCACCGCACACATCGGCAACAGTCTCACCGGAACCTGCGGCGGCTTTTGGCGCTATGCGCGCACGGCGGGCTATGCGCACCATCAGGAGTCGTTTTTGCGTCCTGGTGCGCTGACACGTGAGAACTGGGCCGTGGCGACGGGTGAGTACAAAAATGACAAGCTGGCGACTGCTAAGGAAATGCAGTCGCAGAAACGCGGCACCGCGACGTGGGACGAACACTGGAGCAAGATCGGAAAGGTGGACCTGATCACGCTGCAGCCGCGCGACTTTGATCTGGACAAGGAAATTGCCGCCGAGATCAGCTTCATCCGCAAATTCCGCGAGAAGTCGCCCGATATGCAGCCGTGGCTGTACTGCGAGTGGGTGGAAATGAAACGAGCACGCCCCAGTGATGCCGGCACCGTGCCGAGCTATCAGATGAAGAAGACCTTTCCGGCGCTGACCTGGGAGGAATCCATGAGCGCCATGCTGCTGTATGTGGAAGAACTGCAGCACCGGCTGAATCCGCAGATCTCTGATGGAAAAACCGCGCACATCATCCCCAGCGCGCTGGCAATGGGCTGGATCAAAAACATGATCGATCACGGGCAGTTTCCCGGTGTGAAACCTGGCTCCTTTTACCCGCTGCTTTTCAATGACCAGGTGCATCCTGCCAGCGGACCGATCCATAATTCGGCGAATGGCGCGTATCTGGTGGATCTCACCTGGTATTCCGCTTTTTACCGTGAAGCGCCGGAGGGCAAGACGCTGCCCATCGAGACCACGCTTACCCCGGAGCAAGCACGCGTGATCGAACGCCTCGCGTGGGATGTGGTGAAGAATTATCCGGACTGCGGCCTGTATGAGGAGGGTAAGGAGCCCTGTGGCAAACCAGAGTTCGGCAACGATGGAAAGATCATCACGCTGAAGTCGTCGACTCAGGGTGCGTGGTTCCGCTATACTCTCGACGGCACGACACCGACGCGCACGCGCGGCTATGTGTACTGCGGTGCCATCAGCGTGCAGCCGGGCATTCAGGTCAAGGCCATCGCCTATAAGAGCGGCATGGCGGACAGCGAAATCACCTCTCCATAACTCAAATGATGAAACTTCTCACTTTTTTCAGCCTCTTTGCCCTCGCCTCGCTCTTGCTTGGTGAGACAAGCCCCAGCCCGATCAAGCCAGTGCTGGAGTCGCTGGTGGACAAGCACATCGCCCCTGGTGTGGTGACGCTGGTCACCAACAAGGACAAGGTGCTCGACTTCGAGTCCGCAGGCTATGCCAGCCTGGTCAGCAAGACGCCCATACGCAAAGACGCAGTGTTTTGGATCGCCTCCATGAGCAAGTCACTCACCGGCACTGCGCTGATGATGCTGGTGGATGAGGGCAAGGTGAGCCTGGATGATCCGGTGGAAAAATACCTGCCTGAGTTCAAAGACCAGAAGGTCAAGGATGCAGACGGCATCCTGCGCGCGCCAAAGCACCCGATCACGGTGCGCGAGGTGATGTGCCACACGAGCGGCATGGTGCTGGCGAATGAGAAAACGCTGAGGCAGACGCAGTCGCTGAAGGATAATGTGGCGCTGTATGCACGGTTTCCGCTGCGGCAGGAGCCGGGCACCAAGTATGAATACAACAACTGCGGAATTAACACCGGTGGACGCATCATTGAGGTGGTGAGCGGCATGAACTACGCTGATTTCATGCAGAAGCGTCTGTTTGAACCGCTTGGAATGAAGGACACCACCTTCTGGCCGAATGAAGAGCAGGCTGCACGACTGGCCCACACGGCACGGTTCACCGCTGACAAGAAGGGACTGGAGGAGATCCAGCAGGACAAAGGAGCCGAACAGCGCATCATCGACAAATGGAGTGAAGGAGTGCATGTGCCTCGATCTGTGACGGCGGACATGGGAGCGGGCATCGCTTTTAATTATGCCAAACACTATGGCGAGCCTGCGGGCGGCTTTTTCTCCACCGCCGCGGATATTGGCACCTTTTGCCGCATGCTGCTGAATGCTGGTGCGCTGGATGGAAAACGCTATCTCTCTGAGCAGGCGGTCAAACATTTGTCCTCCATCCAGACCGGAGAAACCCCAGTAAGTCCTGACTCAGCCTATGGCGTTGGATTCTCCATCAAGCTCAAGGAGGATGAAGGCCCGAGTGTGGGAAGTTTCGGTCATCGTGGTGCGCGCCGCACGGCCATGTGGATCGACCCAAAAAACGAGATCGCCATGGTGATTTTGGTGGAGCGTTTTGACATGACTGGAGAGGAGCAGAAGATCATGTATGGCGGCTTCATGAAGGCGGCGGTGGCCGCGTATGGCAAAACGGGAAAGTAACCGGCACCCTCAACGTTGCCGAGAGAGTCGCCATGAAACTGCCGATGAACCTTGATGTCTTGTGCGTCGGCCATGCCGCCTGTGACGTGAGCCTTTTCGTGGAGCACTATCCGCTGGAGAACTCCAAATGCGAAACTCACGAGTCTCTCGAAGGCTGCGGTGGCCCTGCAGCGAATGCGGCGTGGCTGCTTGTACGCTGGGGAATCCGTGCAGGATTTGCGGGACTCGTGGGCGATGATGTGCATGGCGTGCGCGCCCTGGATGAATTGATCGCCGCAGGAGCAGATGTGTCGCTGATGGATCTGCGCTCGGGGCATGTCACGCCGTTGTCTATGATTCTCGTGAATCGACAGAACGGCAGCCGCACTATCATCAATCGCAAGGCCAAGGGCGCTGCGCTGTCTCTGGACGCAAGTGCTGTGCGTGCGCTGTCTCCGCGAGTACTGCTATTCGATGGGCATGAGCTGGGGGCTTCGCTGACCGCAATGCGGGAATGTCCGGACGCGATTTCCATTCTCGATGCGGGATCATGGCGCGAGGGCACGGCTGCACTTGCGGGCAAAGTTCACTACTTAGCGGCATCAGAGCGCTTTGCCCTGCAAGCTACGGGCATGACAAGCCTGAAGGATGTGAAAGACCGGAAGGAGTGCCTGCGACGTTTGCGCGGCCAATTTGGCACCATCACCATCGTCACCTTGGGAGAGCGCGGCCTGATTTATGATGCGGGCGAAGGATTCAACGAACTGCCCGCATTCCCTGCCACTGCTGTGGACACCACAGCAGCGGGCGACATTTTCCACGGCGCATTCACCTTTGCCATGGCCCGCAGCATGCCACTGAGGGAGGCGCTGCGCTTTGCCTCCATGGCTGGATCGCTTTCCGTGCGCAGATCAGGAGGTCGGCCATCCGCCCCGAGTTTGGCTGAAGTGGCGGAAGCGCTAGCTCAGGAGTGCGCCTGAATAAATCCATCTGCATGAACCTGTTTTTAAAACGCCACATTTCGGCCTTGATGCTCATTGCAGCTTCAGGGCTGCAGGCTCAGACTCAGGTCGGTGGCAAGGCCCGACCGAACATTCTTTTCATCATGACGGACCAGCACCGCTGGGACTGCATCGGGGCAAACGGCAACAAGATCATCAAGACGCCAAATCTGGACCGACTGGCGTCACGAGGGGCCAATTTCACGCATGCCTTTGTTTCATCGCCCGTGTGCGTGCCCTCACGCATCAGCTTTTTCACGGGGCGCTATGCGCACTCGCATAAGAACCGCGTAAACTACACACCGCTGGACCGAAACGAAGTGCTGATGCAGGCACGGTTCAAGGAGGCGGGCTACAGTACCGCAGCCGTGGGCAAGCTGCACTACTACCCGCCCAACAAGGAGGAGGCGCTGCGCACCGGGTTTGACTACGCAGAGTTGCATGACGGCTCGTCCATCACGGACCTGTGGTCAGACTATGTCCGGTGGCTGCACGAAGCCCTGCCCAGTAGAAAGATGTATTACCGTGCCACAGCCAAGGACATCGAGCCGGGGAAAAACCCATTTCGCTCCACTCTTGAAGTGCAGTACACCGACACCGCGTGGACTGGCGAACGGTCCCGCGCGGTGCTGAAGGAGCTGTTAAAAGATGAGCGGCCGTTCTTTTATTATGTTTCGTTCTGGAAACCGCACTCGCCCTATGAAGTTGCGGCACCGTATGACTCGATGTATGACGGCGTGGAGATCCCGATTCCCGAAACGGTGAGCATCGAGACCGTGAAGAACTTGCCTCTGCCGGTGCAAAAGCTGGCGCTGCGCAATGGCGAGCCAAAGCTGAACCGCGAACGTCTGGAGTGGGCCTACCGCAGTTATTATGGCACCATCAGCCATGTGGACTACGAAATCGGTCTGCTGCTGAATGTGCTGGAATCCTCAGGCAAAACCGGGAACACGCTCATTGTTTTCAGCTCCGATCATGGCGATCAGCTTTTTGAACATGCCATCACGGACAAGAACTGCTTCTTTGATCCTTCGGTGCGAGTGCCGTTTATGATCAGCCTGCCTGGGCGTATCAAGAACGCCCAGCATGACCAGCTTATCGAAACCGTGGATCTGCTGCCAACGCTGCTGGAATTTACCGGCATTCCAGAGCCGCGTGAGGTACAGGGGCGCAGCTTGGCACCACTGATTGCAGACATGGGCAGGAATTACGAGCCGCATGCGGAAGTGTTCAGTGAAAACATCATTCCTGAGGTCATCACCGGAGGGAAAACGGAGATGCCGTTTGAAAAAGGCCAGGGCGTGGGCGGCATCCGCCATCCTGATGCGAAGATGGTACGCACGGAGCGCTGGAAATACTGCTACTACCCGGAGGGTTATGCCGAGCTGTTCGACATCAAGGCCGATCCGCTGGAGACCACGAATCTGGCCGGGAAGCCAGACATGCGGGAGGTGGAATTTGATCTGCGCACGCGACTGCTGAACTGGCTGATCAACAGCCAGGAGACGGACCAGATCCAGAACCGCTGGATGCTGCGGGAAAAAAAGTGAAACCAGAGATCCCTGCTTTCATTTGTATCCTACCGCCATGAAATCCTGCCTCAGTTTGATTTGCCTGCTGGTTGTGACTGCTGCCGCATGGGCTGACGAGTTCACCTCTGGTGACGTCAAAATTTTCTACACCGTCCAGGGCAGCGGGAAACCGGTGGTGCTGATCCACGGTCTGCATTCCAGCGGCGCGATGAACTGGACGATGCCAGGCATCACGGCAGCTCTGGCGCAGACGCATCGGGTTATTGTCGTGGACTGCCGAGGCCACGGGAAATCGGATAAGCCTCAAACCGAAGATGCCTATGGTGCCGCCATGGCTGAGGACGTCGTCGCACTTCTTGACCATCTCGACATCCGCAGAGCTCACATCGTTGGTTATTCCATGGGCGGTATGATCGCACTGAAAACGGCGGTGCTTCACCCAGAGCGTGTGCAGGGGCTGCTGCTGTGCGGCATGGGCTGGCTGCCGGATGGCAGCGCTTTGCAGGGATTTTGGGAGCACATTCCAGTGCGCAAACGACTGCTCGGCGGCAGCAGCGGCTCTGCCTGCATGAAGGGCATGGCCAGGCTCGCTGTCACTGAGGCGGAGGTCAAAGCCCTGCAAATGCCCACCGCCGTCATCGTGGGCGACCACGATCCTGTGGATCGGCTGTATGTGGCGCCGCTCACTCAAATCCGGCCCGGTTGGCCGGTCACCAAGATCGCAGGCGCAGGCCACCTCACCGGTGTGGTGAAACCTGATTTCCGCGATGCCGTGGTGAAAGCGATTGCCAGTTTTGAAAACTAAGTCTCAGCTAAACTCTCCTATTATGAAACACCCGCTGCCCTTCCTCTGCGCCCTCCTTCTTTTCACCACATCAGCACTACAGGCCCAGGAGCCAGAGAGAATTCGTGATGTCATCTACACCAAGCACGATGGCGTGGCTCTGACGATGGATGTTTTCAAGCCAGCCAAGCCCAACGGCGCAGGGATCATCAAAATCATTAGCGGCGGGTGGAAGTCGAATCACAATGGCATCAGCGACGGCGGCTGGCCGAAGGCGGGCTACACCACGTTTGTGGTGGTGCACGGCACGCAGCCGAGGTTTCAGGTGGAAGAGATCGTGGCGGACCTCAACCGTGCCGTGAGGTTTGTGCGTGCGCATGCGGCAGAATATGGTGTGGACCCGCAAAAGCTCGGCGTCACGGGCGGCAGCGCGGGCGGCCACCTGAGCCTGATGCTGGCCACGCGCGGCGGCGCGGGAGATCCTAAGGCGGTGGATCCCGTGGATCGTGAAAGCAGCGCCGTGAATGCCGTGGCATGTTTCTACCCGCCCACCGATTATCTGAACTGGTTCGAACCCGGAGACAATGCCTTGGGCATCGGCAAACTGGCTGCTTATGCAGGCGCTTTCGGACCGAAGGCGGCGACTGAGGAAGGCCGTGCGGCATTGGGCAAGGAGCTGTCCCCGATCTACTGGGTGCACAAAGGCCAGCCTCCCATCTTCATCGTGCATGGCGATGCCGACCCACAGGTGTCCATCACTCAATCGCAGCGCTTTCTAAAACGCTGCCATGAAGAAGGCGTGGTGTGCGAGCTCGTTATTCGCCTGGGTGCCGGGCACGGCGGATGGCAGGAGATGCCTCAGGACACGGAGCGCATGACCGAGTGGTTTGATCTCCAGCTTCTCGGCAAACAACCGGCCAAAGCGTTCACGCTGAATGTGTCGTCACTGCCCAGCACGCCGGTGCAGAAGGTTAAAAAGTAGGGAGGCCGAACCCTGCGTGTTTTCATTTGAAGTCCGTTTTACAGTCATTGTCCTGCTTGTCTCATGAAGTCTCTTTTTTGCCTCCTGCTGCTGACCGCCGCTGTGTTTGCCGATGATTCGGCCAAAATCGCCGCTCTTCTTTCCAAAGGCGGTGTGGTGACAATTCCGGCAGGAGACTACCATCTCGATGGCGACAAGCCGCTGGTGCTTGGCTCGAACACGACGGTGCTTGCCCATGGGGCGCGATTCATCCTGCCGGAGACGCTGCCGGACAAGGCGCGTGTGGTTGTCTTTGCCGGGCAGGACATCGCGCATTTCAGCTGGCATGGTGGGGAGTTTGTGGGGCATGTGTTTGACCCGGCGCAGAAGGAGAATCTCTGGGAGCCCAATGCAAACACGAAGGGCATTGAGATCACGACGACCAAACAAGGCGGTACGCATGACATCCTGTTTCGCGAAGTGAAGGCCAACGGGATGGCGGGAGCCGTGATCGGGGTGCATGGGCTGGTGGGTAAAAGCAGCGAGAGCGAGGTGAAGGCCTATGCCGAGCGTGTGGCGGTGGAAAGCTGCACGCTGCTGCGCAGCGGGAAGTTCATGTGGGACTACGGCTACCTGTGGCAGATCATGACCTTCCCCGAAGCTTATGAGCCTTGGGAGGTGGAGCGTGCCAGAAAGTACTTCCGCACGGACCTGACTCGGGATGCCACTTTCAGCGGGGACTTGGTGAAGTTTGACAACAGCACACGCCCGCTCGCCGTAAGCGAAACGGATGATCCCAAAGAAGCGCTCACCTTCATGGGTACAAGCCTGCCGAAAAATATCGTGCGTGGCAGGCAGTATTTTGTGGTCGAATCCACCCCACAACACATCAAGATCGCCGACCAGCCGAAAGGCAGGGCGATTCGTTTTGACAATGATGGCAGTGGCGTGCTGGCATTCAATCTCAGCGGCACCTACCTGGGAGCTTATGCCCCGACGGGCAGCGGCCCGGGCAAGGGGGCATTTGACATCGTGGGCGCGCTGGATGTCCGCGTCACAGGCTGCCAGCTCAGCGCCCTGGGAGACACGATGCACATTCAGCGCTGCAGGAATGTCATTTTCTCAAGCAACCACATTCTTGGCAGCCGCATGGGGGCCTTCTTTCTGGCGGAGTATTGCCAGAACGCCACCATCACCGGAAACCTGGTGGATGGCACCAACGGCTCGCGCGTGATCAGCGTGGAAAAAAGCTGCACGGATGTGACGATGACTGGAAACACCTTCCGCAATGGCGGGCGCGGGGCGTGGATCAACCAGCCGGTGAACTTTATCATGACAGGGAATGTGTTCGTGAACAACACCACGAAAAATGAGCCTGACATGCGGCGGGGACGCATCGCCTACCGCACGGCCAAGCCGGGCGAGTTTCCGGAGCTGTACTTCACGATCTATGAGCCGGGTGCCAGCTACGGCCCGGTGATTGTGAAGGACAACATCTTCATCCTCGGCGATTCCGCGCCTGACGAAGCCGTCACCTTCGCCCCCAACGGCCACGACCTGCAGTTCAGCGGCAACACTTTCCAAAACAAGGCCGCGACCATCGTGGTGGATCCGAGCTGCAAGAACACGCTGATCGACCACAACCAAGGAGCGAAGACGGTGAATAATCCGGTGGATTTTAATCACGGCCGCCGCTGATAGAGCCAGCATAGCCGATGAGCTGAATGCAAATCTGCTCGTAACAGCCGAATGACCTGTGCTATAGGCTGGCCATGGCTCTTACCCGCATTTACCTGATCCGCCACGGCGCCACCATCCTGACTGCTGAAGACCGATTTGCCGGTGCCACGAATGTGCCGCTATCTGAGGAAGGCCGCAACCAGGCTGCACGCCTGGCACAGCGGCTCAAAGGCCTGCCAGTGACAGCGGTGTATGCCTCGCCACTGGACCGCACCATGGAGACAGCTCGCATTCTGGCTGCGGCGCACCAGCTGGAGGTGCATCCAAGAGAGGGCTTGAAAGAAATCTCCCATGGCCACTGGGAGCAGCTGACGCGCGCGGAGGTGGAACAGAAGTTTCCCAGCGAAGCAGCGGCCTGGGATGAGGATCCTTTCACCTTTGCGCCAGAGGGCGGGGAGAGCGGTCTGGCTGTCACCGCACGTGCCCTGCCCGCGCTGATGGAGATCGTGCGGCAGCATGAGGGGGAATCGATCATCGTCGTCTCCCACAAGGCAACGATCCGCCTGTTGCTTAGCTCGCTGCTCGGATTCGATCCACGCCGCTACCGCGACAATCTGGATCAGAACCCGGCCGCGCTGAACGTGGTGGATTTCAAGGACCCGGTGCGCGCACGTCTGATGCTTTTCAACGACACCTCTCACTACTCCGAGGATACGCTGATCAAGCCGGACACGCCGAAGGCCTGCCTGTCCAGCTGGTGGGCAAAATAAGCAGCGCTGTTACTTCTTGGGAGCGGTGGCTTTATATTTCGTCAGCATCTCCTGCACTTTTTTGCGTAGCTCGACGGCCTCCGGGCTTTTGCGATCCATGCCCTGGAGCTTGGCGTTCAACGTCTTGATTTCGGTGGCGAGAGCACGGCGGTCGTCCACCGCAGGTGCTGCGGCAGCGACCTCCACATCATTCCAATCATCGGTGCGGAAAATGGAAGCGGGTAGGCCGTCGCTATTCACCAGATTGGCCCCTTCGGGGTTGGCCGCCCAGGCGTAGCGCACGGCCACGGGCTGCTTTACTTCCGCGCTGCTGACTATGACGCTGTCTTTGCCATCAATTTTTGCATCCGCCCATTTCCAGGCGTGGTCTGCACCGGCGATTTCAAAGCGCTTCAAGGCAGCTCCATCGCGCGCTTTCAGCCCGGAGCCGGCTTGATCAAAGATCACGCGCACAGCGCCCCCTTCCACCTGGCTCGATTTAAACAAGGGGCCGCTGTAGATGATGTCGCGGCCGTAGTCCTTGGCCAGAGCCCAGCGGGCGAGGCGCTCGCCGGGTGTCTTTTTGTCCTTGGGATGGATGTCATTGGCCTCTCCTACTTCATTGATGATGGCCATGCCGGTCTTGGGAGTTGAAGTCAAAATGTGGCGCATGCGATCCTGCAGCAGTGCCCATGGGTCTGGCGTGCCGGCTTCAGTGGAGGGTGCATGGAAATTGGCCAGCTGCACGAAGTAGAAGGAGAATTCATCCGCCCAGCGCTGGCGCCAGTCGCGGATCATCAGCGGCAGGGTCTGGTCATAAGGCACGGCGCCGGGCTTGGCATTGGCTTCTCCTTGATACCAGATGGCACCACGCATGGTGTAGCCGGCAAAGGGATTGATCATGGCATTGAAGAGCACGCCGGGCTTTCCCTCTGTCTCCAGCGGCGGCTTGGGCGCGGCGGGTCGCTTGGGAAGACGCTTGCGGTCCGCAGCGGGCTTGCCCTTGGCCGCAGCCATGGTTTCCTGCCATTTTTTAAGACTGGCCTCATAAGCAGCCTGAGCTTTGGCGGCGTCATAGCTGGCGGCTTCTGCCAGCAGCTTGTCCACCATTTCCTTGGTGCCGGGCAGTGTGTTCAGTGCTTCACGGCTGGTGAAGGTTTCCACCGGCTTGCCGCCCCAGGCGGTCTTGAGCACGCCCACAGGCACGCCAAGCTCCTGATGCAGCTTGAGAGCAAAGAAAAACGCCACTGCCGAGTAGCCGGGCACCGTCTGCGGGCTGCTCTGCGACCATGTACCTGCGATGTCTTCCTGCGGCTCGGCAGCGGTGACCAGAGGCGCATTGAACATCCGCAGGCCGGGATAGTCGGCTTTGGAAATCAGCTCCGCATAGGCCGGCACACGGTCCATGGTGAAATACATGTTTGACTGTCCCGAGGCGAGCCAGACCTCGCCCACGAGCACGTCATTGATCATGACGCTGTCAGAGCCGGATTTCACGGACAGAGTCGCTCCTTTGGCGTCTGCAGCACCTGTTTCAATGCTGGTGCGCCAGCGGCCTTTTTTGTCTGCCTTTGCAGAGGCGGTCTTGCCTTTAAACTCAAGTGTGACTTCGGCCTGCGGGCTCGCTTTGCCCCAGACGGCGGCCGCACGCTCGCGCTGCAGCACCATGTGGTCGCTAAAAAAATGAGGCAGCGAGAGCTCGGCCAGCAGGCTGGCTGGCAGACCGAGGCAGAAGGTGGCGACAAGGAAGCGCGGAAGCATTTTCATGGTGACTGTGCGGGTGAAAACGCGGGGAATGCCGCTGCCTATCGCGAAGATCGTTGCGAATTGGCGGAGCATCCCGAAAGTCCTGCACCGATGAACGACGACCTCCTGCGCGATACCGAACGCTTTCTGCATGAGCAGATGCCGCTCACCCAGGCGATGGGGGTGCGGCTGGAAAGCTACGACGGCAAGCAGCTCATCGTGACAGCGCCGCTGGAGCCCAATCACAACCATCTTGGCACCGCCTTTGGCGGCAGCCTCAGCGCACTGACCACTCTGGCCGGATACGCCATGCTCTGGCTGCAACTGGGGGATAGACAAGCGCACATCGTTGTGCGCGAGAGCAGCATCCGCTATAAGCACCCCGTGCGCGGGATTTTACGTGCTGTTTGCCAGAGTCCTGATGAAGTTGAGATGGCTGCCTTCAAGACCACTTTTAAAGATACTGGCAAAGCACACCTGAGACTCCGAGTGCAGGTCATTCACGAAGGCAGGGCCTGCGTGTTTTATGAGGGTGACTTCGTGGCGCTTCGTTGAGAGGAGACTGCTTACCTGGCCTTGGCATCGCCCATGTCCACCAGTTCAACACGACGGTTTTTTGCCCTGCCTTCCTCAGTGGCATTTGCAGCCACAGGCGAAGCGAAAGAAACTCCCACCGGAAACAGCCGCTCTTTGGAAATCCCCCTGCCTGCCAGGTTTGCCACCACTGAATCAGCACGGCGCTGAGACAGACTGCGATTGTATTCAAAGCTGCCCTGCGTGTCTGTATGCCCCACCACAAGGACGCGCAGGCCAGGCTTGTTTTGAAGAAGCTTTGAGATCTCAACCAGAGTAGGCTCCGAGTCCGGACGGATGGATGCCTTGTCTGTGTCAAAGAGGATGCCGTAAAGGGCCACCTTGCCGTTCAGTGCGATCTGCCCCTCCATCTCCTCGGCTTTTACGAGCACCATCTTCTGCTCCATTGGCTTCACCTCGCAGATGTCCACACGCACCACTGTGCTTTTTTCAGGAGCTTTCAGACTGGCGGCGGTCCATGCTGCCTCGAAGGCCCACACGGAGCAAAAAACATCTCCTTCAGATCGGGCCAGGCGGGCGGCAAGATAATTTGACTTGGTTTTGTCCACTCCCTGCATGGCCATGAACTGAGGGTGCTCCCTGTCTGTATTTGACGAAGTCATGCCATAAACTTCCATGGCCAGGTTGTCCCCCTTGTTTTTTTCGATCTCCTCGCCAGTTCCGCGAAAGAGAATCTCGAAGCCTTTTTCCTTCAGTTCATTTTCATACTGACGAGCACCTTCCAGAGTGCCGATACCAGAGGGTAGATTGTAGTACAGCGTGGTCTTGCGACCCTCGGCATCCACCTTTTTGAAGGGCTTCATCTTTCCTTCTCCGTAATCAAAAACAATGCACTCCAGAGCAAGCCTCAGCGCGTCGTAGTTCTTCTGCTCATACCAGAGCATGGTCGAGCCGTCGTAGCGCTTAAGCAGCGGGTGATCCTTCCCGCCTTTTACATCCGCAGCCGAGGAAGAGCGAGCAGACAGGACACAGACAAGCATGACGGCGAGCAAGGCAGGCTTCATAATGTTCATGAGATCGAAAATGGCCTCTTCATCCGGCAGTGCAAGCAAAGTCAGAAATCTCAACGAACTCTTTATCTGGCCTCCAGCCGCCGAGCATGTTTGCAAGAACTCCACGCGCAGTCCGTTGACTCGCTCCATGATACGCACGACATTTCTCTCCCTGGTTCTCGGCACGGCCTCGCTGGCCATTGCCGCAGAGCCTCTCCCTGAAAGTGCCAAAGTCGGCCAGTTCTATGCCGGCTGCCAGGCTTACACCTTCAAGTCTTTTGACCTGATGACGGCGCTGGAAAAGATCGCCGCCTGCGGTGGCAAGACGGTGGAGTTTTTCCCTGGCCATCTGGTGAACAAAGCCGATCCGAAGTCCAAGTTTGACCATAACACGACCGCTGAGGAACGCGCTCCGGTGAAGGCCAAGCTCAAGGAGCTGGGACTCACCCCCGTGGGCTACGGCGTGGTGCGCCTGGCCAACAATGAGGCTGAGTGCCGCAAGATCTTTGACTTCTGCAAGGACATGGGAGTCGGAATCGTGGTCAGCGAGCCAGCGGAAGATGCCTTCGATCTCATCGAGAAACTGGTGAAGGAATACGACATCAAGATGGCGATCCACAACCATCCGAAAAAGCCGCTGGACCGCAGCTACCGCTACTGGGACCCCGAGTATGTGCTCAGCCTGGTGAAGGACCGCGATCCTCGCATGGGCTCCTGCGCCGACATCGGCCACTGGGTGCGCTCCGGCGTGAAGCCCACCGATGCCATCCGGATCCTCAAAGGCCGCATCTTTGACAGCCATGTGAAGGATCTGGAAGCCTTTGGCGTGCGCGAGGCCAAGGACATGATCTGGGGCACCGGCAAGTCTGACATCCCCGCCGTGCTGAACCTCTTTGCCGAACAGGGCTTTTACGGACCGCTGGATGCCGAGTGGGAAAAGGACTGGGAAACCAGCCAGCCTGACGTGACCAAGTGCCTGGAGTTTGTGAAAAATTTCAAGCCGACCACGGCCGCCAAGTAATCCGAATTCAGAAATCAAAATCGCTGCGCCGGAGGATCACGCATCCTTCGGCGTTTTTCTTTTGGGTCACGGGTTCGAGGCTTTCACCTCATCGACCCAGAGCTTTCTGCCCTGGCCCACGAGGTAAACGAGACGTGACTTCGCCACATCAAACACTGTCCCTTTTGCCTCAAGCTTCTGCGAGTCGTTTACCGTCACGGTCACATTGTTGCCTCTGAGAGCGACATCCAGCTTGATCCATTCGCCGGGCTTGGCCTGCAGCGGTGCGGTAGCCAGACGCTCGGTGCGGTAGTAAGCCGGATCAGCCAGCTGCTCAGGCGTGGGCGGTGGTACTTTTTTGCCTTCCTTGGCCAGTGCGGCACGCAGCTTTCCGTGCTCGATGTGCGACTGCGGCGAGCCGCGGTCCTGCGCGATGGCGAGCGTATTGCCATAGATGGAAACCCGCAGCAGATGCGCGGAGCCGCCAAAAGCGGATTCACCGTCCACGAGGATCAGGCAGTTGCCTTTTTCATCCAGCTTCACCTTGCAGTTCAGGTCCAGATCGCGGCCAGAGAGCGGCGCAAATGCCGCCGGGCCATGGTCATCATCCTTGGCACAGACGCCTTGCAGCACGCCTTCCCGCACCGTCCATGAATTGGCTCGACCGCCAGTGGTCCAGCCTTTGGGCAGTGCGGCGGCGGAGAAATCTTCATGAAGAAGTTCACCGGCAATGACGGAGGAGCAAAACAACAGAGGGAGCAGAAGAAGGCGCATTCATTTGAAACGATGGATTCACCGTGCCTTTTGCGCCTGTCTTGTGAATCGCTTCACTGCTTCGCTTCCAGCATTGACCGGGCTCCGTCCTCCATCATGATTCACGGTGTGAACACCCGTGCTCTTCTTGTTTCTCTCCTTTTGCTTTTGGCCAACGCCAGCCTTGGCCGCGCCGATCAGTTTGTGCTGTTCGATGTCACCTTCACTTTCACTCAAGAGGACGCCCTCACCTCGAAGCCCAGCCAGTCGCACTATTACGTGAAAAGCGACCGACTGAATCCGTCGCGCCCCAAAGACTGGACCTCGCCTGTGGATTACAGAAACGGTACAGTGCACCTGCGTCTGGAGGTTCTCGAAAAGCCAGCGGGAGATCAGCCCACCTCCTGGAGTGTTTGCTACATCCCTTACAAGGGGCAGAACCACGGCTATGGCTGCATCGGCACCGGGCCCTACACCACCACTGGCGTGCATGAGAAGGACCTTTCCATGACCACCTTCTGGCAGAACAACGACATCCTCTGGGACCAGGGCATCAAAGAAATGCACCTCGTGCTGAAGGACGATCACAACCTGCACGCCCACAAGCGCCCTGATCCCGAGAAGTTCTTTCCCACCAAGGTGCGCATGACGCTGATCCAGGTGTCCAAAGGCGCCACGTATGATCCGAAGCTGGTGCCTGAGCTGCAAGCAGCCAGCTCACGTTGAGCAAGGATTATCAGCCCCTGCTTTCCTGCTCCCTGAGCTGCCGTGCCTTGCGCACCAGCAGTGCCAGCGGCAGGAACCAGACAAGGTTGAGAAGAGCCGCATACTTCACGGCCCATCGGGCAAACTGGAAGAAGGGACTCGACTTCATCGCAGCCTTGGCCACGGCATCGTTCACATGCTGCGCCACTGCCACCTCTCCCCAGGCATAGTGATGAGCTGCGGCAAGGCCGCCCTGCGCGGCCTCCCAGGCCACGACGCAGCCCCCATAGGCCTGCCAGCCAAGCGCACAGCCACCAATGGCCCACAGGCCAATCCCGAGGCCACCCCAGCATGCAGCTCCCACCGCCAGACCACCCAGTGAGATCAATCCCAGCGAGCAGGCCCCCACACTGATCGGAGCGATGGTGCAGGCACCGAAGGCACCGATCACACCCACGGCAAAATCCCCCATGGCAAACCATGCCTTCACAGGGCGGATGGGCTGGCCACGCTTTCTGCCCAGCCGCATGTGCACAAGTGGCAGGCCGAGAAACGTGAGTCTGCTGCGATATTCGAGGTGCGGCACACCCCATTTTCCCACGGGCAGACTGGCCGCCTCTGCTATCGCAGCTTCTGCGGACGCCACTTTTCGGCTCTGCCGCAGCGCCCATGTGATACCTCCGGCACAAAAGAGGACACATCCCGCCACCATGCCCGTCAGCAGTGTGACATACGCGGCTGGATGCTGGAGAGCAAGCCACCTGCCATACACTATCAGCGCCACGGTGTAAGCGCAGAAAAACAGGATCGCCGCCAGGATCACCCGGAAGAATTTTTTGATCATTCTCTGCTCCTCCATGGAGCGTGCGCTGTCCATGCTGACCTTGTAGCCAACGCCTGCCGCCACAAAGGCCAGCAGCGGACTCAGCACCCCGTTTAGCAGGGCCAAGACCAGCGGTTTTCCACTCGCGCCGCCTTTGGCCAGCGTCATCCCGGCAGTAGCCGCTGAGGCAGACGTGGTGGCCAGCGGCAGAGCTGCCATAACGCAGCAGGTAAAGGCGGCCGTAGGCATGCTTTGTCGCAGGGTGTTGCCCAGCCTGCGTTCCACCTGCTCTGCCAGCATGGCGCGGCCACGCGCCAGCCGCTGCTTCACTGCGTCCTCGGAAATATCCAGAGACTCGGCCACTGCCGCCACGGATTCATTCTGGCGGTAGAAGAGCACCATGGGCTCGCGATAGGTCTCGGGCAGCGTTTGCAGCGTCCGCCAGAGCAGTGCACTCTCCTGCTCCTGGATCGCGCTTTCATCTGGTGCTGGTTCGGCGGATGCGGGATGTGTCGCGTCATCAATCTCGGCGGCCATCGCAGTGGGAGTGCGCTGCTGGCGGCGGTGGAAATTGTTGATCACATGACGTGCTATTCCGCAGAGCCAGCCACGGATGTTGCCCCTCTCGCGCAGGTTGCGGAGCTGCTGCCAGGCGGTGATGAAGGTCTCCTGCGCCAGGTCTTCGCTCACATGCACATTGCCACACGCGCTATAGGCCAGGCCACAGATGAGTGACTGGTGGCGCTCCACCAGACTGCCGAAGGCGCGGGTATCGCCCTGCAGGCTGAGTTCCACGAGCTGGGCATCGTCTGAAGTTCGGGGGATGAGAGTTGCAGTATTCATGACACCCTCCAGTGGCCGCCGACTGCGCGGTGGTGACAAAAAATGATGCGCTTTTTTGCCCCGGCGTCAAACAACCGCCCGCTGCTGCAGCCACTCGATGCGCCGCGCCAGCTTCTCCTGACGGTCGGCATTAGGATTGGGGTAGAGAATGGGATACCAGGCGGTGATGACCGCAGCACGGGCGATGAGGCACTGCTGCAGTGTCCCGGCATCAATGACTCCGCCGGCTTCGCAATAGGCGTCGCAGATCTTTTTCACGGTATCGTGGTCTTGCTCCAGGATCTGCGCATTCCAGATGATGGAGGCTACATCCCACTCTACCGGACCTGAGAAAGTGTCCTCCCAGTCAGTCCAGAGCAGACCGCGAGTGGTATTCATGAGATTGCCCATGTGGGCATCTCCATGCAGCGGCTGGTGGGGACGCTGGTTTAGCGCCTCGATAGAATGCGTCAGGTGATCCCGCAGCATCTGCTGAACGTCCTGCGCGAACAGCTCCCTATCGTGCAAGATGGCTAGACTTTCAGTGATGATGGCCAGATGCGGCAGCGGCTCGGCAAAGCGGCTCATGATGTCGTGGCACTGGCGGAGCGTACGACCGATTTCCTGCGGATCGGGCTCGGTATCGATGCGGGTGACGAACTGCCAGAAGTTCATCGGATATCCCAGGTGCTCGTGCGGGCCGGGGGGCAGCTCCGCATGCAGGGGGATCACCGGAGCACCATTCGCGGTGAGATGATGCGCGATGGCATTTTCCCGCGCAAACCACTCCGTGCCCTGGCGCGGGCCGCCGGTGTCCTGCACCACACGTGCGACCAGTGTCCCTGTGAGGCGCAGCACGAGTGTGCTGCTGTTTTGCAGGATGTCGCAGCGGTCTGGCGTGATGCCATGGGCGATGGCGGTCTCAGTGGCGGCGCGGATGGGAAGAGCTGTCTCAGTCATGAATGATGCAAGAGGCTAGCACTCAACCCACCCATTCGCACGATTTCACGCGGGCTCCCGCCGTTGTTGCCGCCCAACGCACGCGCCATCCAGCGATCTCCGTGGCGTATTCCCGGGCATCGTCCTCGTGGTAGGCGGGCTGGGGTTGCAGGGCGAGTGATTCGTCGATGATCAGGCGCACATCATCTGGCACCCGGCTTTCGCAGTCCCACTGAACCGGCAGGCGCTGCGGAGCCACGTCTGCAAAGCCGCTGCGCGCCTCCGGGATGGAGTCGGCGTAGCGGATGTAGGGCTTGATATCGAGAATCGGGGTGCCATCCACCAAGTCCACACCGGATACAAAGAGTCGTGGGCCGGTGGTGCCTTCCAGCTCCACGCGGTCGAGCTTCACCACGCTCAAGGTCAGCCGGTTGGGGCGAAAGGGAGAGCGGGTGGCGAAGACACCGCGCTTTTGATTTCCACCCAGCCGGGGAGGGCGCACGGTCAGAGATGTCGGCTCCTCCTGCACCAGATGAAACTGCGTGATGAGCCATAGGTGGCTGAACTCCTCGATGCCACGCACCGCCTCGGCGCGGCGGTAGGCGGGCTCAAACTCGATGATGCCCCACGCACTGGGCACCAACCCGGGCTGGCGTGGCACGCCAAACTTGTCGGTGTAGCACGTGCGCAGCGTGGCGATGACATTGAGGGAAATCATGAGCCGAAAAGAGCGTGCGCTTTCCAGCACGCATCCATTTTCTTCAGCGATTGCTGAAAGCGGCAGGTACAGCATGTTGTCTTAACCATGACCATGTCTGCCAAACGACTGCTTCCAGCCCTGCTGCTTCTCGCCGCCACCGCACATGCGGAAAAAATGAGCTGGCTGGAGAATGACCGCATCAAGCTCGGAGTGGATCTCGACCTGGGTGGAGCGATCACTTTTCTGGCCAGCACGAAGGATGGTGCGAATGTGATCAACAACTACGACCTCGGGCGGCAGGTGCAGCTTTCGTTTTTCTCCGGCCCGGTGCCGTTTGAGGCCAATGGGCAGAAGCCCGCCGAGCACTGGCGGCACATCGGGTGGAATCCGATTCAAACCGGCGACGACTTTAAAAACGCCAGCCGCATCCTGGCTCATGAAAACGATGGCAAGCACATCCACCTGAGCTGTGTGCCCCTGCAATGGCCGCTGAACAACGTGCCGGGGGAGTGCACCTTTGACTCCTGGCTGGAGCTGGACGGAGCTGTGGTGAAGGCACGTGCGCGGATCACCAACACACGCAGCGACCACACGCAGTATGCGGCGCGACTGCAGGAGCTGCCTGCCGTGTATGCGAATGCCGCCTTTCCGCGCGTGGTCAGCTACACTGGCACCAAACCGTTCACCGACGAAGCTTTCTCCGTGATGCCGAAGTCTCAGACCAAGCATCCATGGACCCTCTGGACGGGGACAGAAGGCTGGGCCGCGCTGCTGGATGACAAAGACTACGGCCTTGGCCTCGTCACGCCGGGGCGAGTGCATTTCACCGGCGGCTTTGCGGGAAAGCCGGGCCCGAATGACACGCATGGAAACAGCACAGGCTATCTGGCAGGCCAGGGGCAGGAGATTCTGGACCACAACATCGAGTATGAATTTCGCTACGAGCTCGTGCTCGGCACCGTGCAAGAGATCCGCGAGCGCGCCGCCACACATCGCACACCGGGAACGCCTGCGTGGATTTTCTCCGCAGACCGTCAGGGCTGGCACTACCAGAATGCCCAGGACACCGGCTGGCCAGTGAAGGACCACCTGCAGGTCCTGCTGGAGCAGGATGATCCGCAGCTCATCAGTCCGCTGACGTTCTGGCAGGCGGCAGAAGCACCTGCACTGGTCATCGATGCCGCCTTTCATACCAGCCAAAAGCAGGGTGTGGTGATGCTGCAACCTCACGGCGCGAAGAGCTATGACCCGAAGACCGCCGCCACTTTTCCGTTGGTCGCTGATGGTGAGTTTCACCGCCATGTCATTCCATTGTCCTCGATCCCTGCCTACTCCGGAGCCATGGTGCGCCTGCGGATTGATCCGGTGGGCAGCGGTGAAGCCGGTGCATGGATGAAGGTGCGCAGCGTGCGGCTGGCGGCCTCGCCGGAGTGAAGAGAAGCAAACATTTCACAAGAGACGGCCTGCTGAAGCGTTTAGTCGCACATGCACCGTACTCTTTTCTGCCTCCTTTCGCTCGCCATCACCCTGCCCCTCGCAGCCGAGGACAAGGCACCTGCCCCGCCTGAAGGTTTCACTCCCATTTTCAATGGCAAAGACCTCAGCGGCTGGAGCGGCGGCAGCACCTGGTGGTCGGTCGAAGACGGCTGTCTGACCGGTGTCACCGACGGAAAGCTCGACTTCAACCGCTTCATCACCTGGAAGGAGGGGAAGGTGAAAAACTTCGAGCTTCGCGTGAAGGTGAAAGTCACCAAAGGCGGCAACAGCGGCCTGCAGTATCGCGGTCAGGAACGCCCCGATCTCGGCGAGTGGGTCGTCACAGGGTATCAGTGCGATGTGGTGCCTGACAAAGACGACTACAACGGCATGCTCTACGAGGAGCGCGGCCGCCGCATTCTTGCCCACACCGGGGAGAAGGTCATCATCGACACCCAGGCCCAGCCCTGGGTGGTGGGCAAGCTGCCGATTCAAAGCTTTCCCTCCGAGCAGTGGCATGACTACCGAGTGCTGGTGGAAGGGAATCATCACCAGCACTGGATCGACGGTGTGCAGACGGTGGATGTGATCGACCTCGATGAAAAAGGCCGTGCGCTCGAAGGCGTCATCGCCGTGCAGGTGCATCGTGGTCCGCCCATGAAGATCCAGTACAAGGACTTCCTGCTCAAGCATCTTCCTGACGATCTCCCCCTTGTCACGCCAGCCCAGGCCCCGGTGCCGACCGATGCTGTCAAAGTGGTGCCTCAAGGTGGACCGCCCAAGAAGGCGGCCAAGTAAGCACTCGAGAGATCACTTCGCGCCGTAGGCGCTGGTCAGATAGTCGATCAGCGCCGCATTGTCCTCGGGCAGCGGCGCCGCGTACTTTTCCTTCATCTTCTTCACCGTCGCCTCCCAGAACTTGCGGGGAAGAGGCGGCTGGGTGGTGACATATTCGGTGGAGTGGCAGGTGATGCAGAGGCTCTGCGCCAGTTCGGCACCCGTACCGGGCTTGTAGGTGCCGGTTTCCACCGGCCACACAAAGCTGGAAAAGTCAGGCTCACCAGCAACAGCGGCCTTGTCTGCGGAAAAAACGCAGGCGGCACTGGCCACAGTGAAGAGCAGGCAGAGAAAAGTCTTGTTCATAATGCTGCGGAAAAAGGTGATGCGTGAATGATCATGCCACTGTCACATGGGTGGTCTCCACCACATTGCGCATGTAGCCCTGAGGATTCCACAGCGGTTCCATGGCCTGGCTCTCGCCAATGCGGTTCACCGCACGCACTTTCAGTTCGCAGGGGCCTTTCTTTTGCGGCTTCCAGGCGAATGTCCAAGGACGAAAAGAGTAGCGGCCCAGATCCTTGCCCAGTTCGGCCGACTGCCAGGTGCGGCCGCCGTCGTCGGACACCGCCACTTCGGTGATGCCTGCACCGTGATCAAAGGCGATGCCGCTGAGCTGTGTGACGACACCGGCCTGCACCTGCGCACCGTCCAGATGGCTGGTGAGGAAGGAACGCACTTTGAAGCGGGTGATGGGCACCGTGCTCGTGGGTGTGGTGCCCGGCTCCACACATCCGCCGGGCGTGGTGGCGATGCGGTAGCCCGTGGCCATGAAAAATCCGTCAAACACGTCCTTCACCACATTCAGCTCGTTGAGGTGCTTCACCCAGTAGGTGCCGTAGTAGCCTGGCACCACGAGGCGCAGGGGGTAGCCGTTCAGCAGCGGCAGCGGTTCACCGTTCATTTCATAGGCCAGGAGGATCTCGCCATCCAAGGCGTGATCCATTTCCAAGGCTTTGATGAAGTCCGGCGTCTGTGGCAGCACGGGAGTGTCCAGACCATTGCACACCACTTGTTTTGCTCCAGCCTGCACGCCGGCCTTGGCCAGCACATCTTTCAGCCGCACGCCTCGCCAGCGGGCATTGCCCATGGCGCCGTTGCCCAGCTGGCCGCCGCCCACGCGTGGCTGGAAAAAGCCACGGCTGTTTCCTGAGCACTGGTTCACCGCCACCACCTCGACCTGCTCATACTGCGTCTTGAGATCCTTGAGGGAAAGCTGCAGCGGCTTGTCCACCAGGCCCTTCACCTCCAGGCGGAAGGCGGCCGCATCCACGCTGCGCGGGACATTGGCCAGATGGTAACGCACGAAAAAGGCGTCGTTCGGTGTGATGACCTCTTTAAAGACCTCCATCGGAGTCTCGAGCTGCGGAGGGCGTGTGGTCAGCAGGATGAGCGGACGCTTCTGCGGGAACTGCATCATCTGGCGCTCTCCATTGGCAAAGGGCAGCGTGACCTTGCCAGCAGCCCCCGCTCTCCCCAGCCCCAATCCGGCCACTGCCGCACTGGCCTGCGAGAGAAACTGACGACGGGAGGAGCGGGCGTTTTGAATCATGGCGGCTGGCAGATGAAAAGAGTGACGCAGCTCTGAAGAACGGTCAATTCAGCAGCGTGCTAGAAACCAACGGTCCGCACGCCTGAAATTCTATCAGCCAACAAGGCTCCAAGTCAGCTCCAGACTGAGCCCCACGGGCAGAGGGGTCACAGGACCGGCGGGCGTTTCCAGCAGCTCCATTTTTTGCGGGGCTTTTTCCATGGTGAATTTCTGCTGCGAAGCTGGGAAGCCGTAGAACGCAGGTCCATTCAGGCAGAGGAAATGCTCAAACATCGCCTGTCCCACCGCCGTGCTGAAATCCACGCCCGCTTCTTCAAACGCCATCGCATAGAGCTGCGGTGCGCAGCCGCCGGTGAAGCAGCCTGCTGCACAGCCGCAGGCGGTGGCCTTGGTGGTATGCGGAGCGCTGTCTGTGCCAGCAAAGAACTTTGCCTGCCCAGCTCGCGTCACGGCTTGGCGAAGCGCGGCGCGATCATCTTGAAACTTCACAATCGGCAGGCAGTAGAGGTGATATTTCAGCCCCTGGATCAGATGCCCCAGGGTGTAGAGCAGGTGCTGCGGTGTGATCGTCGCCCCCACATGCTCCGGTGCCGCCGCCACAAACTCCGCCGCCGTTCGTGTGGTGATGTGCTCGCACACAATCCTCAGCCTCGGATGCGCCTCCAGCAGGCGCGGCATGCGCTCCGTGTAGAACCGGGTCTCTGCATTCTGCTGGGCGTCGATGTAGTCCGGGCCGCTCAGCGCATGCTGCTCGCCGTGGATGCAGAGCACGATGCCGTGATCTTCCATCGCACGAAGTACCTCGCTGCCGATCAGGTCGTCCATCGGCATGCCGTGCTCGGAGTTCGTGGTGCCGTGCGGCGGGTAGTATTTGCAGGCCCTCAGCAGTCCCGAAGCAGCGCCTTCAGCGATCATCGCCGTCGTGGTCTGGCGCGTGAGATAGAGCGGCACGATGAGCTGCTCAAAGCTGGCAGCCCCTGCGGCGCGCAGCTCCGCCGAGTACCCCTCGATGGACCAGGCATCCGCCTGCGCAGGGCCGGACACCCGAGCCACTGGTGGCTGGGTATTGGGCATGGCCAGCGCGCCTGCGCAGCCCATATCCAGATGCGCCTTCACATAAGCCGCCATGGCCGGGCCCTGGCGGAAGTGGGTGTGCAGATCAAACCATTTAGGAAGAGTGATTGTCATGGTCTTCCCATAGCGTGAGGTCTGAAGGTGGCAAGAAAGGAGCGCAAACACCTCGGATCTCTTCTCGGCGGTTTGGCGTGACTTCATGAGGGGAATGTGGCAAACACATGGCTGAAATTTAGCTCCGCTGAATCCAACCTTGTTTCCTCTCATGAAATCACAGCCCGTTTCCCGCCGCTCCTTCCTTGGCACCGCAATCGCCGCCGCCACCGGCTTCACGCTTCCTCGTTTTGCTTCTGCCGCTGAGAAGCCGAACTCCGTCTTCAACGGCGTGCGCATCGGCTGCATCACCTACAGCTACCGCAGCATGGCCAAGACGGCTGAGGAGACGCTCAAGGCACTGCTCGATGACGGCCTCAGCGAGACCGAGCTCATGGGCGGGCCGACCCAGCTTTACGCAGGCCTCAAAGGTGGCAAGATCACCGACGCCGAGCGTGAGCAGCAGCTGGCCAAGTGCGCCGAAATGCGGAAGATGTACAATGACGCCGGCGTGAACATCCACATCCACAAGATGGGCTTCGGCCAGTCGGATGAGGAAATCGAGTTTAACTTCCTCGTGGCCAAGGCGCTGGGCTGCACTGCCGTGACCACCGAGCGCAATGCCATCCTGGCCGCGCGCGTCGCCCCGTTTGCGGACAAGCACAAGATCTGGGTCGGCTTTCACAACCACACCAACAATCTGCCGGAGATGGACAAGTTCGACTCCATCCTGGAACTCGGCCAGTACATCGGGCTGAACTTGGACATCGGCCACTACGTCGCGGGCACCAAGGGCAAATCCCCCATCCCCGTGCTGGAGAAGTACCACGATCGCATCACCAACCTGCACCTCAAGGACCGCACCGCCGACGGCGGCAACGTGCCTTGGGGCACAGGCCAGACCCCGATCAAGGAAGTGCTGCAGCTCATGAAGAAAGAGAAGTGGACCTTCCCCGCCGAGATCGAGCTGGAATACAAGATCCCTGAGGGCTCTGATGCCATCGCTGAGGTGAAGAAGTGCGTGCAGTATTGCAAAGAGGCGCTGGCGTAAGCAAGCCTTGCTCCTTTCAGGAAGTCACGGCCTCGGAGCTGCTTGATGCGGCTCCGAGGCCTGTTGTATTGGAGAACGCCGAAAGGGGCAACGCGGCGAGACGCCCGGTCACGGAATCTTGAGCAGCTCCTGTTCCGTCCAGGAATCGGTGCGTTTCCCTTCCTTTTCGCGAACCGCTTTGAGAAAATCCGGTGAGATGGGGTCCGAACCGTGCTCCCACTCACGCCGGAGATAAGTGAGGATGGCCGCCAGAGGTTCATCGCCCAAAGCACCCAGCGGAGGCATGTCGAGCTGGTAACGCCTCTTTTTGACCGTGATGTAGCCGCGCACGCCGTGGAGGACGATTCGACTGAGCCGTTCGGGCGAGCCATTGACCCATTCGGAATCAATCAGCGGTGGGGCGATGCCATCGAGGCCTGAACCACTTGGCTGATGGCAGCCGGCGCAGATGCCGGAGTACAGCGCCTTGCCCATCTCAAAACGGCTCAGCTCATCCGCCGTCAGCGGGCGCGGCGGCTTGAACCCTGCGGGCGCAGGCTTGCCCGGCCAGGTCAGCATGTCCGCCACCTTTTCGGTGCCGGGAGTGTCGAGAAAAGCAGGTCTGGCTTCGAGCTTTACCTTCCGCCGTGTGAAGTCCGCCGCATTGGCGGTGAAGCCGGCGAGCAGCGTTTTGCGAGGCGTGGCCCCGGCCTTTTCCGCGAGCGCCAGGAGCCGTGAGACACGGGCTGGATTGCGTTCGCTGGCCACACAGCCCGCCAGGCTTGGGATCAGATGCTTGCCGCTTCCACTGGCAAGGCAATGCTCCAGCAGTTCCAGCTCGCGGCCTTTGACCCCGCTGAGGATGGCGTCGGTCAGATAGGGGTGATCGGGCACGCGGCTGGCCATCGCCGCCATGGCCTGATCGGCCGCCGAGTCCTGGCACTCGCCAAGCGTCAGGGCGATTTGAATCTGCACCTGCGAATCCGGTTCGGTGGCGGAGAGGGCGATGAGCCTGGTCACCGCAGCGGCGCGCCCTTTCCCGGCCAGGAACATTTCAGCGATGCGTACGGCACTGTTGCGCACGCGGGCATCGGCGTCAGCGAGCGCTGCCTCGATCACCGGCCAAGTGGTCTTGCCCATGCCATCGAGCGTCCACAAGGCATGCATGCGGCCTAGCGCGGCATCGCTGCGCGTGAGAGCTTCCAGTGCGGGGACAACTCCTGCATCCGCACGCTCGACAAGCAGGCGCTGGGCGGTTTCCCGGTGCCAGGAATTGGTGTGCGCGAGGATGGGGACGAGCTCTGCACTGCCAAGCTTCGCCAGATTGGGTGCAGGGCGTGTCTTCGCATTTTCAGGAACGATGCGCCAGATCCGTCCCAGGCCGCGTGGATTCACCAGATCGTGCTCTTGGATATACTTTTCCAGATAGGGACTGAGTGAGATGCGATGCTGGATGATGCCCCGGTAAAAATCGATGACGTAAAGCGCTCCATCGGGGCCCGTGGTCATGCTGACAGGACGGAAGCGCTCATCCGTGGACGCGAGAAACTCACGCTGATCGTAGGCTTCACGCGCCACGAGTTTGCCTTTTTCGAGGGTGAGAATGTCGCGCTTCACGAGATGCAGAGCCGGCTCGCAGGCGAAGGCATTGCCGAGAGCATCCTCCGGGAAGAGATCGCCCCGGTAAATCCATGGCGAGCACGCGGCGGTAAAGTTCTTCAGTTTGTATCCCGCCATGTTCTCAGGAATGTAGGCGCGGTTCGTGCCGGGGGTCACACGGATGGGCCACACGGCCTGGTTCACCGGCGGGCTGATGCGACCTCCTGACTTCTCATAGTTCGGATTGCGCAGACGGTAATGGGAGGGCCACATGTCGCCCTGCAAGTGGCCGGAGTTGAAGTTGTAATAGAGACGGCCAAAGTCATCCTGACTGAGCCCATACTGTCCGCGCATGGACGAGAGGCTGCGTTCGAAAGCGCCCGCGCCACGCCAGCGAAAACGCGCCGCGTATTCCGCAAAGTAGATCCAGTTGTCCAGCGCCCAAAGCGGCGAGTTTGCGCCATGTTCCGGGTTCGCCAGTTCGGGGCGGCCAGGAATGGTTTGTGCACCGGCATCCTTCGCCACCTCGATCTTCTCATCCGCCTTGTCATCGCCATTCTTGTCCGGGCAATACCACAGCATCGGCGGTGCGCCCACCAGCGCGCCTTCGCCAATCGGCAGGACCGTGCGGGGCATGATGAGTTGATCGAGGAAGACCTTGCTTTGATCGAAGCGCCCGTCGCCATCGGTGTCCTTGAGAACCACGATCCGGCCCACCGGCTCATCCTCACGATTGCCCTCAATGTCCGGCATGTACCCGAGCATCTCCACCACCCAGAGCCGCCCATCCGGACCAAACTGCGCAAAGATCGGATCCCCCACCAGCGGCTCACTGGCTGCCAGTTCCACCCGGTAGCCCGGTGCCACCTGGAAGGTTTTCCATTCCTCATCCGCAGACAAAGCCCGCGTGTCCGGAACAAGCTCCGCCGGCACCAGCGAAGGTGGCACCTTCACCATTGCGTCCCCATTTTGGGCGTCGGCCGTTGAGACAAAAAACAAGACAGGCAGAGCGAGGATCCGGGAGAGAAGAGTGCGTGTGAAATTCATGGGTGACTGCGAACGGGGCTTCCATTGCCATACGGACATGAAACCTGTGATCTTCAGCATCATAAACCAATCGCAGCATTCAAAGAGAGCTCGGACACTCTTGTCCGCCTCTTTACCCACGCGGCTTCGCCGCCATATTAATGAAGCGGGCAGGAGTGCCCGCGCTCCCCTCGACCTCAGCTCACTTCGAGCCTATCCCAAGCTCTTGATGATCTCGACATGCGCCGCCGCCACTGCGGAGGCATGTTCGCGAGCTTTGGCATAGCGCACGGCAAAACTCCCCGGCTCTTCCGAGCCCGTGAGCAGATGCTTTGCCTCCGCCACCAGCGCATCCATGCGCTCTTTCGTGATCGGTGGCTTCTCCTCCATTGCCTCATCCATCATCACCACGAGCTGAGAAAGCTGCCGCAGCCAGGCAAAGCGCTCGTGCTCCATGAGAAGCTGAAGAAACTGCATAGGCGACTGAATGACATTCCCAGCCGCCTCATACGCCGTGCGCTCGGTGTTCATGAGCTGCTTGTGCAGACTGAGAAGCTGGTTGCGGAGGGTGGGCAGTGGGTGGTCGTTCATGAGCGTTTCATACTGCAAGATGGCTGCACCTGCTAGAAACGAAAAAGCGCGGACTTTCGTCCGCGCTTCGTGAGGTTCATCGCCCACTATGAGTCAGGCCTACTTATGATACTCCTGCAGCGCCCGCACCTGCACCTCGCTGGCCTGCAGTGACTTGATCGCCCGCAGCGCGGCATCAGCACCACGCAGCGTGGTCATGATCGGAATGCGGTTCTGCATCGAAGCCGTGCGGATCTTGATCTCGTCCTCGCGCGGGTTTTTACCGCTGGGGGTGTTGATGACGAGGGCCATGTCCTTGTTCTTCATCAGGTCGATGACGTTCGGACGCTGGCCGCTGGCGAGCTTCGGCAGGATGTTCACCGGGATGCCGGCTTCTTTGATCACGCCGCCGGTGCCGCTGGTGGCGTAGATGGTGAAGCCGAGGTCGGCGTAGCCTTTGGCGATGCGGACCACGTTGGGGCGGTCGGCTTCCTTGACGCTGATGAAGACATTGCCTTTCGTCGGAAGGGTGCCACCGGCAGCCATCTGGCTCTTGGCGAAGGCGAGGCCGAGATCGGCGTCGATGCCCATGACCTCGCCGGTGCTCTTCATTTCCGGGCCAAGGATGATGTCCACGCCGGTGAACTTGCTGAAGGGGAAGACGGCTTCCTTGACGCTGTGGTGGGCAGGAATGACCTCCTCGGTGAAGCCGAGCTCTTTGAGCGTCTTGCCAGCCATGATCTTGGCGGCGAGCTTGGGCAGCGGCACGCCGATGGCTTTGCTGACGAAGGGCGCGGTGCGGGAGGCGCGGGGATTGACCTCGATGACGTAGAGGTCGTCTCCCTTCACGGCGAGCTGCATGTTCATGAGGCCGCGAACATTGAGGGCTTTGGCCAGCTTCTTGGCGGCATCGCGGATGCGGTCCTGCATCTCCTTGCTGAGGGAGAAAGGCGGGATGACGCAGGCGCTGTCGCCGGAATGGATGCCGGCCTCTTCGATGTGCTCCATGATGGCACCGATGACGGTGGTCTCGCCATCGCTGATGCAGTCCACGTCCACCTCGGTGGCGTCTTCCAGGAAGCGGTCAACCAGCACGGGGCGGTCTGGCGTGGCCTCCACGGCGTTCTTCATGTAGTGGGTCAGCTCGGCATCGCTATAGACAATCTGCATGGCGCGGCCGCCGAGCACGAAACTGGGGCGCACGAGGCTGGGGTAGCCGATCTTGGCGGTGATGGCCAGGGCCTCCTCCAGAGAGGTGGCGGTGCCGCTCGGGGCCTGGTTCAGGCCGAGGTCGTCGAGCAGCTTGGCGAAGAGCTTGCGGTCTTCCGCCAGCTCGATGCTCTTGGGCGAGGTGCCAATGATGCGCACGCCGTTTTCTTCGAGGCCCTTGGCGAGGTTCAGCGGGGTCTGGCCGCCGAACTGCACGATGACTCCGAGCACCTGATCGTTGCGGTTTTCGCGCTCGTAGATGTTCAGCACATCCTCCAGGGTGAGGGGCTCAAAGTAGAGCTTGTCGGAGGTGTCGTAGTCGGTGGAGACAGTCTCGGGATTCGAGTTGACCATGATCGTCTCATAGCCCAGCTCGCGCAGAGCGAAGGAGGCGTGCACGCAGCAGTAGTCGAACTCAATGCCCTGACCGATGCGGTTCGGGCCGCCGCCGAGAATCATGACCTTCTTCTTCTCATTGTCCCGCACTTCGTCCTCGATGCCGTAGGTGCTGTAGTAGTAGGGCGTGTAGGCTTCGAACTCTGCCGCGCAGGTGTCCACGAGGCGGTAGGTGGGGGTGATGCCGACCTTCTTGCGCACATCACGAATCTCAGACTCTGGCACGCCAGTTCCAAAAGAAAGTTGGCGGTCGGAAAAACCAAGCCGCTTGGCTTTGCGCATAGTGCTCTGTAATGCGACGATAGTATTAGTATTCGCTTTACCCGAGCAGACTTCGTCCGTGTTCAGGTCCGACAAACAATCCCAGATGGAGTCGGCTTCAGATTTGGTTTGTTTTACTATCTCCTCAATCTGCCTCAGGAACCACCGGTCGATCTTCGTCAGCTCAAACACCTTCTCAACGCTCCAGCCCTTGGCAAAGGCCTGGCCGAGGAAGAAGATGCGTTCGGCATTTGGCACGGTGAGCTTGGAGGTCAGGGTCTCGTCATCCACTTCCTTGTCGGCTCCGTCGCCGATGAGGCCGAAGCGCTTGATCTCCAGGCTGCGCAGGGCTTTCTGCAGGGACTCCTTGAAAGTGCGGCCGATGGCCATGGCCTCGCCCACAGACTTCATCTGCGTGGTCAGCGTCTCATCCGCGCCGGGGAATTTTTCGAAGGTGAAGCGCGGCACCTTGGTGACGACGTAGTCAATGGACGGCTCAAAGGAAGCCGGCGTCTCGCGGGTGATGTCATTCTTAAGTTCGTCGAGCGTGTAGCCCACGGCCAGCTTGGCGGCGATCTTCGCAATCGGGAAGCCGGTGGCCTTGGAGGCCAGCGCGGAGCTGCGGCTCACGCGCGGATTCATCTCAATGACGATCATGCGGCCGGTGTCCGGATGGATGGCGAACTGGATGTTAGATCCCCCAGTCTCCACGCCGATCTCGCGGATGCAGGCAAAGGAGAAGTCGCGCATGATCTGGTATTCGCGGTCCGTCAGCGTCTGGATCGGTGCCACGGTGATGGAGTCGCCGGTGTGCACGCCCATGGGGTCGAGGTTTTCGATGGAGCAGATGATCACGCAGTTGTCTGCCTTGTCGCGCATGACCTCCATTTCGAATTCCTTCCAGCCAAGCAGGGACTCTTCGATGAGCACTTCGCTGACCGGGGAGAGATCCAGGCCGCGGGCGGTGATGGTCTCAAACTCCTCGCGGTTGTAGGCGATGCCGCCACCGGTGCCGCCCAGGGTGTAGGCGGGGCGGATGATGAGCGGCAGGGTACCGATCTCCTCGGCGATCTTGCGCGCTTCTTCAATCGTGTGGGCCACGCCGGACTGCGGCAGGTCGAGACCGATCTTGAGCATGGCGTTCTTGAAGAGCAGGCGGTCCTCCCCTTTCTCGATGGCGTCCGGCTTGGCGCCGATCATGCGCACGCCGTGCTTTTCCAGCGTGCCGGCGCGGTGCAGAGCCATGGCGCAGTTCAGCGCGGTCTGGCCACCCAGCGTAGGCAGCAGCACGTCAGGCTTTTCCTTGATGATGATCTTTTCGACCATCTCCGGGGTGATCGGCTCGATGTAGGTGCGGAAGGCGAACTCCGGATCGGTCATGATGGTGGCCGGATTGGAGTTGATGAGCACCACCTGATATCCTTCTTCGCGCAGGGCCTTGCAGGCCTGGACGCCGGAGTAGTCAAATTCACAGCCCTGGCCGATGACGATGGGGCCGGAACCGATGACGAGGATGCGTTTGATGGTGGTGTCTTTGGGCATGGAATGAAGAGGCGCTGCGCGCGAATGGGGGAAGATGAATCTTCGGAGAGTTGAAAGCGTATGATCTGGGCGCTTTCAGGTGCCGCAAAGCAGGGTCAGGACATCCATCACAGGCTGGCAGCCTGTTTTACGGGGGCCGGAAAGCGCGGCATCTTGCACAGTCGATGCGGTGCGTCAAACGCGGGGGTGCAAAAGACGTGAAATAGACGCCCAGAAAGCCGCTTTTTTGGCCCTATGGGCTCAATCCACGGAAATTTTGACCCCGATGGCCTTGTAGGCCTCGGTCATCTCCTTGGCGATTTGTGAATAACCGCGCCCATCCAGCAGCAGGTCCAGATGCTTGAAGGGGGCGCTGTCAGATTTCATATCTGGCGGCGGAAAATTGGTGGGGTAGCTGAAGCGGCCGTCTGGGAAGCGCTTCACACGCGGGTCTTTGAAGAAGGTGCGCAGGGCCTCGGTCTCGCCATAGACGGCATCCATGAACTTGATGAAGCGGGTGCCTTTTTTGTCGCCGTCCAGATGGCAGAAGAAGTAAACCGCCAGCACGGAGCGGAAGTAGAGCTCCCCCATTTTCTTATTGGAGACGTTGGTGATGCCGGACCAGGTGGCGCGGTTCATGGTCAGGTGCGTCTCCAGATTGCCGATCTCCACGGCATAGCCGCGCTTTTGCATCTCCTGGATGTGGTCCTTGAGTCCCTTCTGGTGCGCGTCTGCGCGGAATTTCCCTGCATTGTAGGGCAGCATCTCGGTGTACTCCGCCGTGCCCTCGATGACCCACACGGGGAGGAAGGTCAGGTAGGCGTCCATGACCTGATGCGTGATCTCATGGATGAGCGTGCCGCCATCGTAGTTTTGATCCTTGGCGTAGGTCTTTCCCAGTAGTTTGAGGCCGATGCTTGGAAAGGGCACGCGGAAGACCTTGTCCCCGCTCATATATACGCCGCCGGAGTTTTCCGGCCCGCCGGCATCGATGTAATCCTTCCGCGTCTCATAGAGTGCTGCCTGGTAGCGCTCAAAGCCCTCAGGCGGGCGGCACACCACCCCCCATGGCAGGGAGGAGACGAGCGTCTTGGTGGCCTCAAACGTACGCGCCACCTCCTTCATCACGCTGCCAGCCAGCTTGGCCTGGGAGGTGAACTCAAAGCCCTCAGAGCGGTACACGCACTTTCGCGCTGCCGGGTTTTCCTCCGCGATCTGAATTTCGATGGACTTGGTGGGAACCACCACGTTTTCCGGCCAGGTGCGCTTTTCAGCCGGCAGGCGCTCCATGGCTGAGGCGCTGACTTCGGGAGAGGCACCTTGGGCGGTGGCTGGTGCTGCAGGGGGCTTGCCATCTGCAGACTGACTCTTGATAAATGCCTGGTCCTCAGCGCTCAAGCGCCCCAGAGGCACCTGATGTTCCTTCCCATCTGCCATACGCAGGGTCACGCTGTCTGCTGTGGCGCTGACAAAGGCAGCCTGGATGATCCGCCCCTGTGCATCCTTCCACGGCCGAAGCGCGGCATCCTCTGCAAAGGCACTAAGCGAAAAAACGAAAAATCCCCCTATGAAGAGGCTGCGGCTGGCGGGCTTCATGGTTTACGGGAATATCATGTGGCCCGAAATTAGGCAAGACGGCTCTGCTTTCCATGCAAGATTGACCCGCGTGGCCTGCGTCCTGCTTCCGATCTGTCTGTGGCGCTGGGTTCCGTACTCTCCGCTTTTAGATGGCTCAAGTCTCCCCAAATCCCCCCCGCGCCCTGCTGCATGTTTTCAACCGCTACCTCTACAAGGGGGGCGAGGAGCTGATCGTGGACAAAATCCACGCCGATCTCTCCACACGGCACGAGATGACCTGGTGCCAGTTTGACAGCGCGGAGTGGACCGGTGAGAACGCCCCCTCAAAGTTTCAGCAGGCCAAGCGGCTGCTTTACAACAAGGACGCGCGTCTGCGTTTTGAGTCCGCGCTGGATGCCAGCGGTGCGGGTGCGGCGGTGTTTCACAACATCTACCCCGTGGGCTCCCCTGCCCTCTATCTTGCTGCCAAAAGAAACCGCCTGCCGGTGGTGCAGTTTCTGCACAATTTCCGCCCGTTTTCCGTGGGTGGCACGCTGCTGGTCAACGGCAAGCTGACTCCGGATGCCCTCTACGGCGGCTACTGGAAGGAAGTGTGCTCAGGCTCCTGGCAAAACTCCGTGGTCAAGAGCGCTGTCTTTGCCCTCATGCTGAAATGGCTGCACCTGAGCGGCTGGCTGAAAAGTGTGAAGGCATGGATCGCCGTGTCAGATTTCATGCGGGAAAAGCTGGTATCATCCGGTGCTCTGCCGGAGGCCCGGGTGCACACCCTGCGCCATTCCTGGAATGCGCTGCCGCAGACTCCGGTGGTGGAGGATGCAGGCTACTATCTTTTTATTGGCCGTCTGGCGGAAACCAAAGGAGTGACAACGCTGCTGGACACCTGGGATGAACTGCACCGCCAGCTGGGAAAAAACACGCCCCTGCTCCACATCGCAGGAGAAGGCCCGCTGAACAATACCGTGCAGCAGCGGCTGCGCACCAATCCCTACATCGGCCAGCTCGGCCACATCGGCGGAGAGACCAAACGCGAGGCCCTGCGCCGCTGCCGTGCGGTCATCGTACCCTCCACCTGGTGGGAGCCCCTGGGCCTCGTGGTGTATGAGGCCTATGATTATCTCAAGCCGGTGCTGGCAGCGAAATCCGGCGGGCTCTGTGAGATCGTGCAGCACGGTGTCATAGGCCTGCAGCACGAGCCGGGAGACGTACGCGGACTGGTGCAGGATGTGCTGGCCATGGAAGCCACGCCGCCTGAGGGAAGACTGGCGCTCGGCGCTGCGGGCCGCGAGTGGCTGCTGCGCGAAACCAACACGGAAGTCTGGCTGCAGCGCTTTGAGGAAATCCTCGCCGCCGCGATGGCTACTGCATGATCGTCACGCGCGTGCCCACCGGGGCATTCTGGAAGATCGTCTCCGCCATGCTGTAAGGCAGACGGATGCAGCCGTGGGAGGCTGGAGAACCTGGATTGGGAATTGCTCCCGCGTGAAGACCTACGCCGTAGCCGGTGATCCGCATCCAATAGGGCATCTTGGCACCCACAAAGCGACCGCCGGCAGGCACCCGGGAAACTCCCGCAGTGGCGTTGCCATTCACCACATCACCGTTGCGGTCCACGATCATGCCGTAGCGGTTAGAACGCTTGTCCACAATCTTTTCCATGATGTGGAAGGTGCCCGTGGGCGAGGCAAAGCCACTGCGGCCAGAGGCCACATAAGTCCAGCCCACATTCTGACCGCCTTTGAACAAGTACGCCTTCTGCTCACTAAGGTCGATATTGACGCTCATAGGCCCGGGTTTGCCGCTGCCATTCCACACATAAAGAACAGGCTGGGATGCAAACGGCGGCATGATCGTCATAGGACGACGCACCACCTCAGTACGAGATGAAAACAGCGGGAACTCAGGCAGCGAGCACTGGCTCAGAAGCAGGGCGCCAACAGTAGAAATGATGAGACGTGCGGCTTTCATAGCAGACGCGATTTTAGGAGCACGTTTCGAGCCTGTGCAACCCGTCTGCTAAAGCGGCGAGCAACTTTTACATTTCACTGGTTTCGCTGATTCCAGTAAATCTTGATATTCTTACTGCGACGACCGGCGGCGATGATCTCAAGATCACGATCTCCATCAAGATCGGCACAAACCGCGTCTTCGCAGGCCATGCCGCCATCATCGATCATGGCCTCGTTCCAGCCGCTGCCATCCTCCTTGGTGGTCCAGAAAAGCTTCACGGCCACCTTGCCAATTTTTTGCTGCGCACGCCAGCCCACCACGATCTGGCGGTTGTTCAGGCCCAGAAGGTCGTGCGTGGCGATGGCGTGGCCGTCCACGAGTTCCCCACTCAGCACACGACGCTCCCAGGTGCCGTTTTTGGGACCTTCGGGCTTGGGAGTGTAAATGACGAGCTTGTCACCATGCATGGGCTCGATGGTAGCCACATAGGGCTGCCCACCCGCAAAAGCCCCGTAGCGCACCTCTCCCGCGCCGAGCAGCTCGGTGGAGTCCTTTGGATGCTGCGCGATCCAGTGCTCCTTCCAGCCGTTGTCAGTCGGGTCCAGCCGCACCACACCTTCGCGCCCGCAGAGCAGCAGGCTCTCGGCCTCGGTGCCAGGCGCAGGGATGATGTCGAGATTGTGTGTCTTGTGCATCGTGCCCTGCACCAGGGTGGTGTTCCACTCCTTGTGAGGATCATCCGGCAAGTGGTAGGCCAGCACCCGCACACCGGCTCCCTCGCCGTTTTTGTCATTGCCCCGACCATGCAACGGCACCACTACGAGGTCATAGCGCCCGCCACGATTGCGCACCCACTTCATGCGGTGGGTGGTGGGTTCGTGTGTCAGTTTCACCGGCTCCCACTTCTGGGTGCGGTCCGCCGGTGGGATGAGATAAAACACCGCGCCGCTGCCCGTGGTGTCTCCAGGATTCCACTCGGCCCCCACGGCGATCTCGCATTTGCCATCGCCATTGATGTCACGCGCCGCGATGCACACATGGTCTTTCTCCGTGAGCTGCTCGGCGATAATGTGTTTCTTCCACGTCGGGTTTTCGTACCACACAATCACCTTGCTGTCCGCCAGCAGAATGTCTGTGCGCTGGTCCCCGTTCACATCCGCCACAGCCAGACCGTATCCGATGCCCACGGCATCATCGATCTGCTGCTCTTTAAAGCTGGGGGTCTGTGCCTGTGCGGCAGCAGTCAGGAGGGATGCAAAAAGGAGCGCGTTTTTCATGATCACCCAGCCTAGACGTAAACGCCGGAGGGAATCAATCTCACAAACTCAAACCTCCTCGACTTTCCGGCGCCACCTCATGCCCAAAGCCACGCTCCACTGATACTTACGCGCGTGCTCTCGGATCAAAAAGGGCATGTCCACCGTCTTTCCGAGGTCAAAGTGCGGCTCCAGCAAAGACGTCAGCCACTCGCGAGTGGAGCCTTGGGGCCAGTTCCCGTGCGGCGTGAATTCCTCCAGCCAGGTGCAAGGCGTGGTCAGAAGGAGCTGGCCTCCGGGACGCACCAGTTGGGGAAGGCGCTCGATGAGCTTCAGCGGATCGGTAAGCCGGCAGAGCAGATTGGCCGCATGCACGATGTCGTAGTCGCCGAGATCGCTGCGCAGGTTCATCGCATCGCCTTGCTCAAAGCGCACACGGTCGCGTCGCAGGTTTTCTGGTACGCGTGCTACCAGCGCGGTCTTTGCGCTGCCTTCGTCCACGCGTTCGTAAGACATGCTGCCTTCACGTGCCAGTACGGCAGCGGCATCTACAAAGCTCTGAGAATAGTCGATTCCCAAAACGCTCACGCCGAAATTCGCCAGCTCAAAACTCGACCTGCCAACGGCGCAGCCGAGATCAAGCGCAACGGCCTCGCAGGGCGTGCGCGGGAGATCGATGAGCTCCATGACTGTGCGCACTGGGAAGCCCAGCGCTTCACGCGGGCCGCTCTCCCAAGGCAGCACCTCAGATGGCTGGCCGTAGTGGAAGAGCAGGTATTCGTCGAGCAGCCGACGCGTTTCGTAGATGTTCATCAGGATGGCTTATTCGGCGGCCAGAGCTTCCAGCAGATATTTCGAGGGCTGGAAATGCTCGTTCAGCACGGTGACCTTGCCATCGCGGAACATGCGCGTCTGCTTGATGTCGAAGTTCGGCGTCTTGTGCGGCGCAAAGAGGATGTCATCGTGCGTCGCGTTCTGGTGCCGCTTGAACTGAGCAGGAGTGATGTGCCCACCCAGATGATCGTCACGCCCTGTGGCCAGATGGCAGGTGCCGAGCACCTTTTCATCCTGAATGTCGGCACCGGAAACCGGCAGCACCTGCGTGCCAAAACCCAGCTCTCCAAGCACACCGGTCATGGGATCATCTGCCAGCTTGGCATTGTGTGCATCAATGGTGCTTTGATTGCCGGCAATGAGCTCGGCCTTGATGATACAGCCTTTGGTGACCGTGAGCTTGCCCAGAGTGCCGTCTTCATACTTCAGCGGGAATGTTCCCTCGGCGCCAGTCGGCACGAAATACACTTCACCTGCAGGCAGGTTGGCAATGTCCGGCGCGTCTCCCTGGCAGAGGCCGTGGCTCTTCTGCGCTTCCTGCTGACCCAGCTCAAGGCGCACCGTCATGTCGGGGCCGTTTTCTACCGTGAAATCAATTTCCACCGCGTCCGCACGTGTCATCGCCTTGCGCAGTTTTTCAGCATCCTTGCTCACCACTTCATAATCCACCGCGAGTCCGGAATTGAGGATGACATCATTCACCCCGTGAAGAGTCGCGCCGCGAAAGCCATACTGCTTGGCAAAGGCCGTCAGCGGTGCGGTGGCGGAGAAGGTGGAGATGCAGAGAATGATTTCGTAGTTTGGATAGATGTCTTTCTCCAGGCTGAGCTCCTTGCCGCTCATGTCCACACAGAGATCAGGAAGGTCCAGGTTGCTGCCGGTGGTCTGCTGGTAGGCATACATTTCGCCGCCCTGCAGCGCCAGCTCTTCGGCCACGCCGTTTTTCAGCCCCTGGTAGAAGTGGTCATGCGCGCGCTTCTGGATGGGACGCGCAGGATTTTTCAGAAAGGCGTAATCCTTTGCTTCGGCGAGATCCGGCAGGTCGATGAGGATGCAGATCTTGCGACCAAAGGTGGGTTTGAAAACAGTGCCCAGCAGGCGTGCGAGATCAAACTTGGGGAACTGACGCCCTTGGGCAGTGGTTTGGACGGTGGTCATGGGAGCAGCGATCATAGGCAGTGGAGAGTGTCAGGCAAATACGCCCTGCATTTTCAGGCGGATTCATAGAACTCTGTTTCAGCTTCCTGAGAATTGGTCCCATAATAATTTGGCCACCATCGCAAATACCACTCCGATGAAGATGACACGGATGAACGGCGCCCCGTGCCGGATGGCCATTCCGGCCCCCAACCTCCCACCGATAAGCTGGCCAGCAATCATCACAGCCGCGATTTCATAATGAACCCGCGCGCTGAATACGAAGATGATCAGCGAAGCCATGTTGCTCGTGAGATTCACGACCTTGGTGAAGGCCGTGGCACGTGTCAGTTCCAGGCCCAGCAGTGAGATGCAGGCCAACGCCCAGAAGGCTCCTGTGCCGGGGCCAAAGAAACCGTCATAAAATCCCAGCACGCCTCCCGCCAGGCAGGCAAAAGCACCGATTTTTAAGCGTGCGTGCGCAGCTGTTTTTCCCAGCCCGGGACTGAGCAGCACATACATCGCAATGCCGAGAAGCATCCATGGCACGATCCTTTTCAGCAATGCGTTGCTGATGAGCGTCACCACCCACGCACCGGCCATGGCTGAAACAAAAGTGACCAGAACCGTCAGCCGCACCTGCTGCCACGACACCAGTCCAGCCTTGGCATATTTTCGCACCGCCATTAGGGTGCCCCAAACCGCCTGCATTTTGTTCGTCCCCAGCGCCATCTGCGGTGGCAGCCCGGCCCACAACAAAGCCGGCAGCGAGATCAGCCCGCCACCGCCCGCAATCGCATCGATGAACCCACCGCTCAGCCCTGCTGCGAAGAGAAGACAGATCGTCTCCCAGCTCATGATTTGCGGCCCAGAATGCGGTCCAGAGAATCCGAGGTCTGGTAGATCAGCGCCTCAGGGTAATGCGCATAAGGGTGGAAGTACTCAAAAGTCAGGAAGCCTTCATAACCCGTGTCCGCCAGCGCATCCGTCACCGCCGGCCAGTTGGTGGTGCCATCGAGCAGCGGGCGGAAGGTCTCCAGGCTGAAGTCGGTGCCCTTTTTGGTGAACTCCTTCAAATGCACGTTCTTCGTGCGCTTGCCCAGCACCTTGGCCCAGTGCTCAGGAAACTGAAACATGCTGATGTTTCCGGTGTCAAAATGCACGCGCACATGCTCGCTGCCAAAGCTGTCCACAAAGCCATTCATCTCCATCGGGGTCATGAGGTAGCCATTAAAAAAGATGTTTTCGATGTTGAGGCAGACCTTCAGTTTTTCCGCCTGCTTCGCCAGCTGTCCCACGGCCTCGCGGGCGCGCTGGTCACACACATCATTCGCCACCGGCTCGTGATCCGTGCGCCACGGGATATGCACCGCGCCAGGCACCACGAGCACATTCTCCACACCGAGGTCATGCGCACACTGGGCGATCTTTCCGGCCAGTTCCATGCCTTGCGCTCGCTTGGCCGGATCATTACTCGTCAGCGGATAGGGCCAGAAAAGGAAGGAGCACAACCCGCTGATCTGGATGCCGATCTCATCCGCCATCTTGCGAATCTTCACATAGTCCGCCGTGCCATGCTTGGGCGAGAGATCATTGTCGAGATCGTAATTCAGCTCGATGCCGTCAAAGCCCGCGTCCTTGGCCAGCTGCATGCACTCCCGCAGCGTCATGCGCTCCGGGTACGGAAAGGCCCACAGATTGATCGACTTGAGCATGTTGTACTTTTTAACCGCTCCACGCCGCGCGTCAGGCGCAGCCACCGGTGCCGCACGCACCGGCTCAAAAGCGAGAGCCCCCAGCCCCACGGAGGCAATGGTGGCTTTCAGGGCATCACGGCGGGAAAGGGAGTCAGGGGCGGGATTCATAGGCTGATGCAATCAGAAGCCCATTACGAAGGCAAGAGGAAGAAACACACAGCTCACCTCACCAGATCAAGTGAGCAGGATCGGCTTGCCTTTGTCGCGCGGACTTAGAGAATCGCTCCTCATGAAGCTCCTTGTTCCTGCTTTTCTCGCCACCCTCTCCCTCGCCGCAGCCGAGTCCGGCTCTCCGGTCGGCAAGTTTCAGCAGCTCGATTCCTCCATCCCCACGCCCACCCCGCAGCGCAATGCCTCAGGCGCACCGGGCTCGGCTTACTGGCAGAACCGCGCCGACTATGACATCAATGTAGTGCTGGACGATGTGAAGCGTGCGATCAGCGCAGACGCGACCGTCACCTACCACAATGCCTCGCCGGACCCGCTGAGCTATCTCTGGGTGCAGCTGGATCAGAATTACTTTTCCCACAATGCCGACTCACGCAGCGTCCCCAACACCAAGCGCGGTGTCGATCCGGAAAAGATCACCTACTCCGCGCTGGACCGCCTGCTGGCATATGAGAAGTACGATGGCGACATGAAGATCCTGAAGCTCACCGACTCCAAAGGCGAGCCCCTGCCGCACACCGTGGTGAAGACGATGTTACGAATCGATCTGGCCGAACCTCTCGCCGCTGATGCCGACTTCGTTTTCAAGATCGCCTGGAGCTACCCCATCAACGACTGCAAGCGCATCAATGCGCGCACTGGCTACGAGCACTTTGAGGAGGACGGCAACACCATCTACACCATCGCCCAGTGGTTCCCGCGCATGGCGGCCTACACCGACTATGCCGGCTGGATCAACAAGCAATTCCTCGGCACCGGCGAGTTCACGCTCGAATTCGGCAACTACAAAGTCAGCCTGACCACGCCGGACGACCACATCGTCGCCGCCACCGGAGCGCTGCAAAACCCGGATGCCGTGCTGACCAAAACGCAGCGCGACCGCCTCCAGCAGGCTGAAAAGGAGAAGCGGAAGCCCGTCTTTATCGTCACCCCTGACGAGGCCAAGGCGGCTGAAAAAGGAAAGCCCAAAGGAAAGAAGACCTGGGTCTTTCAGGCCGAAAACGTCCGCGATTTTGCCTTTGCGTCCTCCCGCAAATTCATCTGGGACGCCATGGCCGTGGAAGGCGCCAGTGTGAATGGCAAGCCGGTGATGGCCATGTCGCTCTACCCCAAGGAAGGCATGCCTTTGTGGGACAAATACTCCACACACGCCATCGCCCACACGATCCAGACCTACTCACGCTACACCTTTGCGTATCCCTACCCCGTCGCGTGGTCGGTCAACGGCCCCATCGGCGGCATGGAGTACCCCATGATCTGCTTCAACGGTCCGCGCCCAGAGAAAGACGGCACCTATCCCGAGAAGACCAAATACGGTCTCATCGGCGTGGTCATCCATGAAGTGGGACACAACTACTTCCCCATGATCGTTAACAGCGACGAACGCCAGTGGACCTGGATGGACGAGGGGCTGAACTCCTTTGTGGAATATCTGACCGAAGAAGAATGGGAAAACGACTGGAAGCACCGCCGCAATGAGCGCGGCATGGTGGACTACATGCGCCTCAAGGACCGCGTGCCGGTGATGACGAATTCGGAATCCATCGCCGATCTCGGCCCCAATGCCTACGGCCAGCCCACTGTGGCGCTCAATATCCTGCGTGAGCACATCCTCGGTCGCGAGGCTTTTGATCATGCGTTCAAGACTTATGCGAAGCGCTGGATGTTCAAGCGGCCCACTCCCTCCGACTTCTTCCGCACCATGGAGGAGGCCAGCGGCGTGGACCTCGACTGGTTCTGGCGCGGCTGGTTTTACAGCATCGACCATGTCGATGTCTCCGTTGATGAGGTGAAATGGCTGCAACTCGACACCCGCGATCCCGCCATTGAAAAGCCGAAAAAGAAAAAGGAAAAGGAAGAACTGCCAAAGACGCTGACCCGCGAGCGTAACTACCCGCTCTCCAAGCGCATCGACCGCTATCCCGAGCTGAAAGATTTCTACGACAGCTATGACGAGGCCACCGTGCTGCCGAGTGAGAAGAAGAAATTCGAGTCTCTCATCAAGGAGCTGAAGGAAGAAAAGATCGACCCCGCCCTGCTGCAGACCAAGCACAACTTCTACCTCATCGAGTTCAGCAATGTAGGCGGCCTCATCACCCCGGTGATCCTCAAAGCCGAATACAGCGACGGCAGCAGCGAAGAGATCACCCTGCCTGCGGAGATCTGGCGCTTCAACACCGAGAAAGCCTCCAAGCTCCTCTTCACCAAGAAGGAGCTGAAATCCGTCACCTTTGACCCAAGACAGGAACTGGTGGACACCAACGTCGAAAACAATTTCTGGCCACGCCGCCCGGTGAAAAGCAAATTCCAGCTCTACAAGGATGACAAGGCCCCCAATCCGATGCGCGAGCTCACCAAGCCGGAGAAAGACGAGAAGAAGGACGAAGCCAAAAAGGACTGACTCAGCCCGCACTAGACTCGTCCAGAATGCGCAGCACACCCCTCAGCGGAATCACTGCCCAGTCAGGCCGGTTGTTCAGCTCGTAGCACACCTCATAAACCGCTTTCTCCAGCAGGCAGGCGTCCAGCAGCTTGCGCATCTGCATCTCACTTTCAGGCAGAAAGGCCGCCCCATGCGCCGTCCGCAGATAGGCATCGAGAAATGCCTCGCTCATACGCTCCGTCCATTCCAGCACACCAGCATCCTCGCCACCCTGCTTCGCTATGACGGTATAAGCCGCATAGTCAAACGAGCGTAGCATTCCAGCCACATCGCGCAGCGGCGAATGCTTCATGCGCCGCTCATGCAATGGGCGTGCGGGCTCGCCTTCAAAGTCGATGATGACAAAGTCACCCTCCGTGTCGAGCACCTGGCCCAGATGGTAGTCTCCATGAATCCGAATGCGCGTGGCCCCAACCTCCGGATCTATCAGGCTGGCGTAGCGCTGTAAAATCTCATCCTCATGGCGGAGCAACCTGGCCGCCTCGGCTTGAATCTGGCGCGGCAAATCCGCCATCCTCAGCTCCAAAAGCCGCATCATCCGCTGTGTAGTTTCAGCCATCATCCTTCGCAGCGATTCACGGTAGGAATCATCGAAAGCCTCGGCGGTAAACTCGGGGCCATCCCCAGCCGCCAGCGCCAGATGCATTTGCGCCGTGCGCTCTCCCAGCAGCCTCGCCGGGCCCGATTCCCCCATGCCATTCTTTCGTTCCAGCCGGCGCAGGGTGGTCGTCCAGGCTGTGCCCGCATTCGGCACATTTGTGACCAGCAGCGCCAGCACCCTGGTTCCACCCTCTGCACCTTGGAACTCGATGGCCCCACCGTAGCCGGGCACATGCTCGAAGGAGTTCCGCTCGGTGAAATAACGCAGCAGCTCCACATCGGGGTTCCCGCCTACCTCCAGCCGGCGGTAAAGCTTGAGGAAAAAGCGGTCACCATACAGAACCGATGAATTGCTCTGCTCCACCGACAGCACACGCGAAGGCAGTTGCTCAGCCATCTCCTTCGCCTGCGTCTTGAAGGCAGCGCTGCAGATTCCCACCAGCTCACCGGTAGCGCTGCACAGCCGACGCTCCTCCAGGATAATCTCCAGCAAGGCCGCCCGGAATTTTTCATCCTCCAGCGCATCCGTCCAAACTTCTGCGCCATCCACCCAAGCCAGCCTCATGGGCAGAAGATACGTCTCGGCAGTTGCTTCGGTGTATTCGACACGCAGCAGAACAAGACAGCCCGCATCGCCCACAGAAATCGCCTCCAGCACCTCCACCCCGCTGAGACTCTGCGCCTTGCCGCCAAACCAGCGGCAGCCTTGCAGATGCTCGGCAAATGACACACGGCTCAGCGCCGCCGCCCACGCGGGATTCATTGGCTCATCATGATCATGCCCCGTTTCAGCCATGACCATGCTTGCTGTAAATCAGGTGCTGGCGCAAGATCAGCGCGAAAACAAATGAGGCGGTCGTTTCCGACCGCCTCACGAGTGGAATGCGTTTTCCGGCAGATGCCGATACCGTTTACAGGTAGTCGTTCACCAGGTTTTCCAGCATCTCCTGGCGGCCGCTGCCCAGCAGAGGCTCGCCATTGGCCAGCGCGTAGGCTTCGAGCTCGGCAAAGCCCACTTCGCCCTTCTCGATCTTCGCGCCGATGCCGGAATCGAAGGTGCTGTAGCGCTGCTTGATGAAGGCGTCGATGCGCCCGTCCTCGATCATCGCGTGCGCGACCTTGAGGCCGCGTGCAAAGGCATCCATGCCGCCGATGTGCGCGTGGAAGAGGTCCACGGGTTCGAAGGACTCACGACGGCACTTGGCGTCAAAGTTGAGGCCGCCGGTGGTGAAGCCGCCCATGCGCAGTACTTCCAGCATGATCTCGGTGGTGAGGTAGATGTTTGTCGGGAACTGGTCGGTGTCCCAGCCGATGAGTTCGTCGCCGGTGTTGGCGTCCACAGAGCCCAGTGCGTTTGCCGCGATGGCCACCTGCATCTCATGACGCATGGTGTGTCCAGCCAGCGTGGCGTGGTTGGTTTCAAGGTTGAGCTTGAAGTGCTCCAGCAGGCCGTACTCGCGCAGGAAGTTCAGGCAGGCTGCGGAGTCGGAGTCGTACTGGTGCGTGGAGGGTTCACGTGGCTTGGGCTCGATGTAGAACTGGCCGGTGAAGCCGATCTTCTTTTTGTAATCCACAGCCATGTGCAGCAGGCGGGCCAGATGGTCCAGCTCGCGCTTCATGTTGGTGTTCCAGAGCGTGGCATAGCCTTCACGGCCACCCCAGAAGGTGTAGCCCTCGCCGCCCAAGCGGTGGGTCACATCCATGGCTTTCTTCACCTGTGCTGCGGCGTAGGCAAACACACCCGCGTGCGGGCTGGTGGCAGCTCCCTGGCAGTAGCGCGCGTGGGAGAAAAGGCAGGCCGTGCCCCACAGCAGCTTCTTGCCGGTCTGCTTCTGCGCTTTCTCCAGCTCATCAGCCACGGCGTCAAAGGCGGCATTGCTCTCAGCCAGCGTGTTCAGTTCAGGAGCCACGTCGCGGTCATGCCAGCAGTAGTAGTCCACTCCCAGCTTTTCCATAAACTCAAAGCAGGCCCACACACGGCGCTGCGCATTCGCCACGGAGTTGCTGCCGTCATCCCATGGGCGCTGGGCGGTGCCGCCACCGAAGGGATCGGAGAGGGAATTGCGCATCGCGTGCCAGTAGGCGACCGCAAAGCGCAGCTGCGAGCGCATCGACTTGCCGCCGACGACTTCGTCGGGATTGTAGTGCTTGAAGGAGAGCGGATTCCGGCTCTTGGGCCCTTCGTACTGAATTTTGGGGATGTCTGGGAAAGCTTCGTTCATGGATTGGACAGTCAAGGGAGTCGGAACCCGGCGGAGTGCAACTGGTTCGTCAGTTTAGGGATGGACACTTTTTGGGCCGAATAGGACACCCCCACGCCTCACAGCGCCTTGCGGTTTGTCTCTTCCGCCAGCCAGACGGACACCAGTGTAATGACCGCCATGGCAATGAGATACACCGCCACCGGCCACGGTTTGCCACCGCTTTTTTCCAGCAGCGCCGTCGCGATCAGAGGTGCCAGCCCTCCCGCCAGTGGCGAGGCCAGCTGGTAGCCCAGCGAGGCTCCGCTGTAGCGCACACGGGTGCCAAAGAGCTCGGAGAAAAACGCCGCCTGCGGCCCATACATCGCTGCGTGGCCGATCAGCCCGATCACCACCGCCGCCAGCACCAGCCCCATCTGTCGCGTCTCGATCATCCAGAAAAACGGAAACGCAAAAAGCAGTAAAAACAGCGCTCCCCCAAGGTAAACCGGCCTCCGGCCAAATCGGTCAGACAACATCCCAAAAAAAGGAATCGCGACCAGTTGCACCGCCGATCCCGCCAGCACCGCATTGAGCAGATCCTCGTTCTTCATGCCAAGCTGCTGCGAGCCATAGCTGAGCACCAGCACGGTGAAGATGTAAAAGAACGCATTCTCCGCAAAGCGTGCCCCCATGGCCACCAGCACGTTGCGCGGGTGCTCCTTGATCACCGCCAGAATGGGCACCTTCGGCCCTTCATCCTCCGCCTTGGCCTGGGTAAAGACAGGGCTCTCGATGATCTTCAGCCGGATAAACATACCCACTGCCAGCAGCAGCACGCCCAGAAGGAACGGCACTCGCCAGCCCCAGGAGAGAAAAGCCTGCGTCTCCATGGAGGAAGCCACTTTGAAAACCGCATTCGCCAGCAGCAGCCCCACCGGCACGCCGGCCTGCACCCAGCTGGCATAGTAGCCACGCCTGCCCGCCGCCCCGTGCTCCACCGCCATCAGCACTGCTCCACCCCACTCGCCCCCAACTCCGAAGCCCTGGATGAACCGCATCAGCACCAGCAGGATCGGCGCCCACACGCCGATCTGCGCATAAGTCGGCAGCAGCCCGATCAGCACCGTGGCCACCCCCATGAGCATGAGTGTCGTCACCAGCATGGACTTGCGTCCCAGCTTGTCGCCGAAATGTCCAAAGACGATGCCTCCCACCGGCCTCGCGAAGAATCCCACCGCATACGTCGCAAAGGCGGCCATCGTCCCTGCCAGCGCGTCAAAATTGGGGAAGAACAGCTTGTTAAACACCAATGCCGACGCCGTGCCATACAAAAAGAAATCATACCACTCAATGGTGGTGCCAATGAAGCTGGCAATGACGACTCGGCGGGTGCTGTTGGGATCGGACATGGCTGGAGCCCGCGAGGCTGACGAATCGGCGCACGCAATACAAGACGAAAAGAGAGCCCTCCCCTCCACGCCGCAGGCACATGATGAAAGCTTTTTCATATGATCGCCCTGCCTTCCTCTCTTTGAGTCCTCCTCACCCGCCCGGCATCTGCATTGGCACCGCACCCGATCCGTTTATGCGGGGTTCCATGCCCTCCACCATGAAGACTACCCTCCTCCTCGCTCTGATCTCTCTGCTGGGTGCAGCCCCCCTGCGCAGCCAGTCCGCAGATGCGCCTGTCGACTTCGACAAAGCACGCCAGCTTTTTGAAAAGCGCCAGAGCGGCGGCACGCTCACACCCGAGGAAAGCGCCTACATCGAGCGCGCCAAGGCCGCTCATCAGGCCCAGATGCAGAACATCGGCGGCGGTCAGCCTCCACCATCAGGTCAGGACGGCATCGACTGGCAGAAGGCCCAGGCTTTGCACCGTTGGGAGCAAAACGGCGAAAAGCTCAGCGAAGAAGACCAGAAATACCTCGACCACGCCAAGGAGGTACGAAGCCGTGGCGGCAACCGCAGTGGTGGCGGACGCCCCTCCAATCAACGCAAAGCCCCCGACTCCCTGACTCCCCTCACCGACATGACCGCCGAGGACAAATACGAGGGCGAAGAAGGCGGCCTCTACGGCAAAGGCAGCAACGAGCCGCCCGAAGCCCTCAAAAAAACTGTCTCCAAGGCACTCGCCCAGATCAAGCCGCTCGATGCCGAGGGCAAGCCCTCCGACAGCGGCACGATCGCGCTTGTCTCAATCAGCATGTCCAACGCCACCCAGGAGTTCTCCTTTTTCAAAGGCATCGCGGACAGCGACCCGCGCAAATCCAGCAAGCTCACCATCGTCGATTGCGCTCAAGGCGGGCAGACCATGGCCGCGTGGGCTCAGCCCGAGGGCCGCCCGTGGCCCGAGGCCATGAACCGCCTGCAGCGCGCCGAAGTCAGCCCGCAGCAAGTGCAGGTGGCCTGGGTCAAACTGGCCAACGCAGGCCCATCCGGCTCCAAGACCGAGCACCTCGCCACACTGGAGGCAGACACCCTCAAAGTCCTGCATCTCCTCAAAGAGCGCTTCCCCAATCTCCGCATCGCCTACCTCGGCAGCCGCATCTACGCCGGCTACGCCACCTCCGGCCTCAATCCCGAGCCCTACGCCTATGAGGGTGCCTTTGCTGTGCGCCACCTCATCCAGCATCAGATGAGTGGAGAGGAAACCCTCGCCCTCACCAAAAGCCCGCTCCTTCTCTGGGGCCCCTACCTCTGGGCCGATGGCGAAAAAGGCCGCAAGTTCGACGACCTCAAATACAGCAAGGAAGACTTTGGCCCAGACGGCACCCATCCAAGCAACTCAGGCCGGGAAAAAGTCGCCAGACAACTCCTCGAATTCTTCGCCACCAGCCCTCTGGCTAAAGGCTGGTTTGCAAAGTAGAAACAAAAGCTAGCTGCATTACTTGCCCGTCAGCCGGTTCCACAGCTTGCGTGCTGTAGAAGGCTGCTGTCCGTCACGCTTGGGAGCCTGCCCCTGCTGGCCTCTCGGCGCAGCATTCGCAGAGGGCGCAGATCGGCGCTCACCCTGCTGCTGACCACGTCCGCCGCCTTGCTGACCACCGTGCCCTCCGGAGCGTCCACCGCCCTGGCCACCATGTCCGCCTGACCGCCCGCCACCGCCACCCTGCCCGTGCCGCTGCTGCCCACCCTGTCCTTGCGGACGGCGCTGCTGAAACTGCCGCTGCTGCTCCCGACGCTCGGGCCGTTCATCGCTCACCACCGGGGAGGCCGCATTGTAGTCAAAGCCCTCGGCACGCTTGCGCACCAGTCCGCGGTTGATGAATTTCTCCAGCTTGCGCAGATCCGCCGCCTCGTCCGGTGAGACAAAGCTGATCGCGTCTCCGATGGCCTGCGCACGACCCGTGCGGCCGATGCGATGCACGTAGTCCTCCACGATGTGTGGGAAATCAAAGTTCACCACGTGCGAGATGCCGTCCACGTCGATGCCGCGTGCTGCGATGTCCGTGGCAACCAGCACGCGCACCGTGCCTGTCTTGAAATCATCCAGCGCGCGCAGGCGCTGATTCTGCGAGCGGTTGGCATGCAGCGTGGCGCAGCGTACCCCGCTCTGCTCCAGCTTCCGCGCGATCTTGTCCGCCCCGTGCTTCGTCCGGCTGAAGACCAGCACCATCTGCATGGAGTCATCTTTTAGCAGATGCATCAGCAGGCTCAGCTTCAGATGCTTCTGCACCTCATATACCAGCTGCGTCACCGTCTCCGCCGGGTTCGACCGCTTGCCGATCTGCACGATCTTCGGCGAGTGTTGAAACTCATGCGTCAGGCTCTCGATCTCCTTGGACAGCGTGGCGGAAAACATCAGCGTCTGCCGCTTTTTCGGCAGCTGGTTGATCACCCGGCGGATGTCCGGCAGGAAGCCCATGTCCAGCATGCGGTCCGCCTCATCCAGTACCAGGTACTCCAGCTTGGAAAAGTCCGCGCAGCGCTGCCCCATCAGGTCCAGCAGCCGCCCTGGGCAGGCGATCACGATGTCGCTTCCCGCACGCAGTGCGTCCTTCTGCGGCTTCTCACCCACACCACCGTACACCTTGGCAATTTTCAGCGGCAGATGCTTCGCATAAGCCAGCACGTTTTCCTCGATCTGCGCCACCAGTTCACGCGTCGGTGCCAGCACCAGCACACGCGTGTGACGGCGCTGCCCCTGCGGGATCGGATTGGCCGCCAGTCGTGTCAGGATCGGCAGTGTAAAGGCCGCCGTCTTGCCGGTGCCGGTCTGTGCGATCCCGATCACATCCCCCCCCTGAATGACCACCGGGATGGCCGCAGCCTGAATCGGCGTGGGTTCCGTGTAACCGGCTTCTTGAATGGCTGTGAGGATGTGGGAGTCGAGACCGAGTTCTTTAAAAGACATGTGCAGCGCCCCCTTAGTCTCCGATCAGGAGCTTGGCAATCACACGTTTCCAGCCGCCGGCCCGTTCATCCCTTGGCCGCATCCGCCGCACGCCAGAGGTACCACGCCGCCAGTGTGCGATGCGGGCGCCAGCGCTCAGCCAGCTCACGGAATTCCTTGGGCTTCGGCATTTCCTCCAGCTTTTTGGCCACGCGCCAGCCATTGCGCACACCATAGTCATCACTGGGAAACACATCCGGCCTGCCAAGCGTGAAAATCAAGAGCATCTCCACCGTCCAGCGTCCCACGCCGCGCACCGCCACCAGCCTCTCGATCAGCTCCTCGTCGTCCAGTTTCAGCGCCGCAGCCCGTCCAGGGATCTGCCCGCTCTTCGTTTTTTCCGCGATGTCTCGTATGGCCAGCATCTTCCCCGTCGAAAAGCCACACCCGCGCAGCATTTCATCCGAGGCATCCAGCACCTGATCCGGCTTTGGAAACCCTGCTTTCGGAAAAAGCGCCTTGAAGCGACGCAGGATGGCCTCCGCTGCATTGGCATGCAGTTGCTGGTGCGCCACCGCGCTTATCAACGCCTCATAGGGGGTGCGCTTATGCGGCACCAACTGGCAGTGCCCGTGCGCTTTGATCAGCCGCCGCATCACAGGGCATTTCTTGGAAAGGTGGGCTTCGGCTTCGGTATGCATGGGCTGGAGACGGGCCCCACTCTGCCTGCAGCAGCCCTCAGCACAAGCCCCGTCACCATCAGCATGGCGCTCTCCGCCGCAAAGAAAGGCCGGAATACCTGACCCGGTGCAGCCTTGATTCAACACACGGCATCGAATTGGCTTCCAATCACAGCAGTGATTGATTTCCCACCGTCCATGGCAAAGCCCTCCCTCGAATTAGAAAATAGTCACCTCTTCTTGGATCACTTGATGGCGTCCTATCTCAGCTCGCCAAGCCCCCCGGGACGTAAAAAGAGCATGCCGCACAAAAAGCACCTGCACCAGGCTCAAAAAAAACCCATGGAGGCATTAATCCTGCATTCATTTGCGCCCTTGTTTCAAATGCCCGTTTGATTCCACGAACTTCATCGACTTTCCTTGTCACGCCCAGCCTTAATCCCCCTCATGGCAAAAATCACTTTCGTTCTTGAAGACGGTCAGGATGTGGTGGTTCCCCTCAAGGAACACATCACCATCGGCCGTGCCGAGGACAACGACATTCTGGTCGATGACGAGCGCATTTCCATGCACCACGCCGAGATCGTGCAAAACGCCGACGGCAGCCTGCAGGTCTTTGATCTGAAATCTTCTTCAGGCACTTTCGTCAACGGCGAGCGCCAGCTCAGCTGCACCCTGCTGCACGGAGACACCATCGCTTTCGGCCCTCTCGTCGGCAAGCTCGACATGGAGGACCCCGCCACTCAGTCCCCTGCCCCACAGCCAGCCGCATCCCCTACCCCAGTTACAGCCGCTGAATCGCCTGTTTCCACATCCAAGAGTTCAGAGCCCCCTGCCCCCGAGGCCTCTCCCGACAAGGCCCTGCTGGAAGCCAATGCCAAACTGGAAGCTGACAAACACCGCCTCAAAGCCGATATCGCCGCGGCTGAAAAGGAACTGCGCGACTGGCAGCAACGTGCTGAGAAAGAACGTGCCCTCCATGCGGCCCGCGTGGAGTCTCTGCTGGCCGAGGAGAAAAAACTCGAACCCACCAAGGCTGCCGTCAAACAGGCTGAAACTGCTCATCAGGAATGGCTGGAGGCCATCAGCGCCCTGGGCAGCCAGCATGCGGACAAAACCGCCGCTCTCGAGCGCCTCAATGCCCAGCACTACGAAAAGTCCACCGAGCTCCAGCGCCTCACTACAGCCGTCACCACAGCGCAGCAGGAGCTCGAACAGATCTCTTCACAAAAAGATGAAGCCGCCGCACGCCTCAAACAAATACGGGACGAATGCGAACAGGACGAGGCTCTTCTAAACTCCCTGCGTCAGCAGATTATCGACCATGAAAAGCGCATTGCTGAGGAGGAGGCAAAACATGCCACGCTCAATACCGCCACGGCTGCTCTCACCGAAAAACATCTGCGCGATGAAGCCGCCGTCAAGGATCTGGAAACCCTCCTCATGAGCCTGGAGCAGCGCTGCGCCTCCGCACAGGCATCCCTGCAGCGCATGCAGGAAGAAAGCGCGACATGCGAAAAGCAGCTCATGGAGCATAAGACAGAACTCGCCTCCTTCGAGACCACCTTTGCCTCGCGGCGGGCAGATCTTGCCGCAGAGACCAGGCGCATCGCTGAAGCCAGAGCTGAACGTGCAGAGCTTGAGCGGCAGAATCAGGAGCTGGCTGGAGCCAAACAGCAGCTGGCAGATGCCAGACAGCGCCTCGCCGCCGTAGAGCAGCGCTACCGCGACGCCGTGGCCGCTGGCGGCCAGAACGGAGCACACATTCCCTCGCTGCCCAAACGCCCCGCTGCCCAGGAATCCCCCGCCAAAGCCGCAGCGGAGGCTCCGCACCACACGGAAGTTTCTGGCAAGCTTGAGGCAGCACGCAAAGAACTGGCAGAGCTGGAGGCCAAGGTCGCCGCTCTCAAGCAGACTCAGGCGGATTCCGGACTGGAGCATTCTCCCAATTCCGACGCCGTCCCGCCTCCCGTTGTTGTTCAGGTGGAAACCATTCGTCTGGCCCCCGTACCGATCAAATCCGAGCGCACTCGAGGCCCCGGCACCAAAAAGGTGGCGTAGTCCGCTTAACTGCTTCAGCAGCCTCGATTCACTCTGGGCAAGGCCATGGACTCATCACAGCGCATCCGCCAGCCAGCACTCGCTGGCTCGCGGCTTTCTGCCATCATTCTCCTGGCACTTTTCACCCTTACCTGCAGCCTTGATGCTGCCAGCAAGACGAAACGTCTGAATCTGATCCAGTCCCGACTGCGCCTGCTGCCCAGGATGCGTGCAGCCCAGCAGCGCTCCGCCCTTGCCTCAGACGAGGAATCCATCACGGCAGCCACAGGCATGGGCCGGAGCTGGCATGATATTCTGGGGGACGTGCTTTCGATGCAGTTCCGCTCCAGCAGCATGTACTCCATCACCAACAACGTCTTCAACACTCAGGAAGACGCGCAGACAGACTCCCTCTACGCCCAGTTTGCCGGACTCTCCCTGGACGCGAATTTTGACGAGCACTGGACCCTCTCAAACACCTTCGACCAAGGGTGGTTCTATTACGGCAGGGCGGCCAATGCCAGCCAGGACTTCATCACCAGCACCTTCGGCCAGATGCTCAGCTATGAGCGCACTTTTTTTGACAAGAAGCTGGACCTGAACCTGCCGCTCAGCTGGGGCTTCTCCCGCATGTTCAACCGCTCCACAGGTGCACGCACTTTGGACACCTACACCTATCGTGCTGCAGCGGAGTTCACCTGGGCATTCAGGCCCTGGCTCACTCCCGCCTGGAGCTACGAGTATTATTATCAGGACAACGGCAGCCCCTCCGACTTCGTGCCCGACCAGCACAGGCATAACCTCAACCTCGGAGCCACCATCACTCCTTTCAAGGGGCGCAAACTTTACCTCACCCCCTCCGTGCAGTACTCGGTGGAGCAGTTTATCCACATCGTCCGCACGGATACAGTCTGGACCCCTGCCATGACAGTGACATGGCAGCCTCTCAAGTGCCTCGCCTTTGACGTGATCGGCAGCTACACAAGATCAAGATCCTCCCAGGAAGACTCCAGCTACAGGGTCTTCACGGGCGCGCTCTACGCACGGGTCTTCTTTGACTGGTAGTCAGCCTTCGCCAGCGATCAGCTCGCCAGCTTCTTCTGGAAATCAACCAGCCCTTTGACCACACGTGTCACCTGTCCGGCGGCACGCTCATCCTTCATCCCACCTGCTCCGTCAAAGACCTCATGAGCCTTCGGCACTACCACCTGGTCAGGCAGCACAATTACTCCGATGTTTCCCAGGATGGCACGGAGATGCACCAGCCCGCGCATGCCCCCAAACCCTCCTGGAGAGGCGCCCAGAAGCAGGGCCGTCTTGCCACGAAACGCCACCAGCGCAGGCTCATCGTCACTCTCGCTGCGGGAGATCCAGTCGAGCGTGTTTTTAAGCACGGCTGTGATGGAGCTGTTGTACTCAGGTGATGCGATGATGAACGCATCATGCCCACGGAAAAGAGTCTTCAGCTTCTTCGCATTTTCAGGAAGCCCCTGCTGCTCTTCCAGGTCCTCATCAAACAAGGGCAGCGCGTAGTCTCGCAGGTCCAGCAGCGTCACTTCCGCCCCAGCAGAGCGTGCTGCTTCCGCGGCAAAGCGGGCCAGCTGCTTGTTATAGGAAGCGCTGCGGGTGCTGCCCGCAAAGACAAGAATTTTAGGTGTGCTCATTGCGGATGAATAACCGCAAGCACCTCTCCTGCCAGCTAAGAGTGTGATCATTCCACATTGTCAGATGACTTTTTCATGTGGAGGATAGCGCCTGATGAAGATCGACGCCCTGGCCCGCCTGGAACGCTATGCCAAACGCATCGCGGAAATCGCCGCCGTTCTCGGCAGGTATGGCCTCGCGGATCTCTTTGGCGGCTTCAAATACTCCTGGCTGCAGGACCGTCTCAAAAGCGCCGACGGCCAGTCGCTCACAGAAGGCGTCACCCAGGCAGCGCGTGTGCGCATGGCCCTCACCGAGCTGGGCACCACCTTCATCAAGCTCGGCCAGATGCTCAGCACCCGTGCCGACCTCCTCGGCCCAGAGCTTACAGGGGAGCTCTCCCAGCTTCAGTCCAGCGTGCCACCAGATCCCTCGTCAGTGGCACGCGCCACCATCGAGTCAGAGCTGGGCCAGCCCGTTGACCAGCTCTTTGCCAGTTTTGATGACACGCCTCTGGCTGCGGCATCCGTGGCCCAGGTGCACGCTGCCCGGCTCCACACCGGGCAAAGCGTCGTCGTCAAAGTCCGCCGCTGCGGCGTGGTCGACCAGGCTGCCACCGATGTGGAGATCCTCCAGGCACTCGCGGAACTGCTGGAGAAAAACTCCCCTGCCTTGCGTTCCTACCAGCCTCTGGCGCTCGTGCGCCAGTTCCGCCGTTCTCTGCTTCGGGAGCTGGATCTCACCTATGAGCGGCAGAACCAGGAGGAATTTGCCCGGAACTTCGCCACCGATCCCACGGTCTGCATCCCGGAGCTCTATGGGGAGCTTTGCTCGCACCAGGTCATCACCATGGAGCGTCTGGATGGCATCAGCGGCACCGACATCGAGGCGCTCAAACAATCCGGCGAGGATCTCGGTGAGTTCGCACACCGTGGTGCCAACATGTATCTGGAGATGATTTTCCGCGACGGCTTCTACCACGCCGACCCGCATCCCGGAAACCTCATGCTTCTGCCTGGAAACATCGTAGGCGTCATCGACTGCGGCATGGTGGGCCGCATCGATGAAGACCTGCGGGATGAGGTGGAGGCGCTGCTCCTCGGCATCGTGGAAAACGACTCCGAACTCGTTTCCGAGCAGGTGCTTCGCCTCGGAGCGGTACCCCATGACTGCGCACGCGAAAAGCTGCGCACAGATCTTCAGGAGTTCATGGCGGACTACACCGGCCACCCGCTCAACGACATTCATGTCGGAGCGGCACTCACCAGCCTGGTGGAGATCATCCGCAGCCACCAGATCATGCTGCCCCCGGCCCTCGCCGGCCTGCTTAAAACACTCATCGTCCTGGAGGGTACCTCCCGCCGCTTCAGTCCCGATGTCAGCCTGGCAGGCCTCATGCAGCCCTACTGCACCCGGCTCATGCTCCGCCGCTTCTCCCCCGGCCGTGTGGCCAGACGCGCCCGCCGCACCTTCCGGGGTTGGGATCGTCTGTTCAACTCCCTGCCGCGAGACATCACCGACCTCCTCGCGCGTTTCCGCGATGGCTCCTTCACGGTGCATCTGGACCACCGCCACCTCGATCCCATCATCAACCGCCTCGTGCTCGGCATCCTCACCGCCGCCATCTTCCTCGGCTCCAGCGAACTCTGGAGCCGTCAGGCAGCTCCTCTATTCTACGGTGTGTCCGTCTTCGGTGCTCTGGGCTACGCCGTTTCTCTCTTCCTCGGCTGGCGGCTCTTGCGCGCCATTCGCAAATCCGGCAACATCCAGTCCAAGGACTGAATCGCCGACATGTCTGAATCTTCACGAATTATGACCGATTCTTGACAGCTTGCCCTCTTGACCTGCCCTCCGTCCCCACCGTAAACCTTTCGCCGACTCCAACCTCGCTCCCCCACCATGTATTTCCTCGGCATCGACAGCGGCACGCAAAGCACCAAGGCCATCGTCCTCGACCTCGACTCGGGCAAAATCCTCGCCTCCGGCCACAGCTCCTATGAACTGATCGACGGCCTGCCTCCCGGTCACCTGGAGCAGCATCCTCAGGCCTGGATCGATGCCGTGGACGCTTCCGTGCAGCAGTGCCTGGAGCAGATCGGCAAGGACAAGACCAAAATCGCCGGCATCGGCGTCAGCGGTCAGCAGCACGGCCTCGTGGCCCTCGGCGCGGATGACAAGCCCGTGCGTCCCGCCAAGCTCTGGTGCGATACCTCCACCCAGGCCCAGTGCGCGGAGATTGCCCATCACTTCGGCGGCCAGCAGGGCGTCATCGCCGCCGCAGGCAATGCCATGCTCCCGGGCTATACCATTCCCAAGCTGCTCTGGATGAAGCAGAACGAGCCCGAAAACTTCGCCAAGACCAAGACCATCCTGCTGCCGCACGACTACATCAACTTCTGGCTCAGCGGAGTGAAGCGCATGGAATACGGAGACGCCTCCGGCATGGGCATCCTCAATGTGAACACCCGCCAGTGGGCCTACGACATCTGCGACTACATTGATCCCTCGGTGCGCGCCATGCTGCCGCCGCTGGGCTCCTCCAAGGCCGTCCACGGCACCATCCGCAAGGACCTCGCCGTCAAATGGGGCCTGAACTTTGATGTCATCATCAGCGCCGGTGGCGGAGACAACATGATGGGCGCGATCGGCACCGGCAACATCAAGCCCGGCGTCGTCACCGCCAGCTTCGGCACCAGCGGCACTCTCTACGGCGTGGCAGGCTCTCCCGTGGTCGATGGCCAGGGCGAAGTAGCCGCATTCTGCGACAGCACGGACCAGTGGCTCCCGCTCGTCTGCACCATGAATGTCACCGTCGTCACCGAGCAGGTGCGCGAAATGTTCCGCTGGGATCTGAAACAGCTGGAGGCTGCGGTGAAGTCCGCTCCCGTCGGCGCGGATGGTGTGATGTTCCTTCCCTATCTCAACGGCGAGCGCACCCCCAACCTGCCCAACGGCAGCGGCGTCATCCACGGCCTGCGCCCCACCAACATGGCCCCGGCCAACATCGCCCGCGCCGCCGTTGAGGGTGCCACCCTCGGCCTCGCCTACGGATTGAAGCGCTTCCGTGATCTCGGCATGAACCCCACCGAAATCCGTCTCACCGGAGGTGGCAGCAAGAGCAGCGTCTGGCGTCAGATCGCCGCAGACTGCTTCAATGCCGAAGTCGTCACCCTCAGCACCAGTGAAGGTGCCGCGCTGGGCGGAGCCATCCAGGCCGCCTATGCCCACGCCAATCAGAGCGGCACAGAAACCGTCAGCTACGAGCAGCTCTGCGCACGCCTCGTCACGCTGGATGAGTCCACCCGCTGCAAACCTAATGCCGAAAATGCCGCGCTCTATGCCGCACAGCTGGACCGCCAGATGGAACTCACCGGCCGTCTCAATCAAACCGGCTGGCTCTGACCGCACTCACTTTCATGAAGCCCCTAGTCTGCACCCATCCCAACGCTGTTGTCATCGAGCTCGAAGGCGAAGCCGATCTGGCCACCGTGCCCGAATTTCAGAAAATCGTGCGCGAGCAGATGAAGGCCAATGTGAAACGGCTCATCATCGACTTCTCCAAGGTCACCTTCGTCAATACGCCCGTCTGGGCTGTGGTGGTGGAGTACTTTCAGCATGCCAGCGGCGCGGGCACGGAATTTGCACTCACTGGTATTCAGGGCCGTGTGGACGCTTCGTTTAAAATTGTTCGCCTGGGCGACTTCATCCCCCACCTGCCCACGGTGGCGGACGCACTCAGTGCCGCCGACCTGACCAACCAGCGCTAGAGCCTTTGCCCCCTCCGCCATGACAGTAGCCTTCCGCCAATACCTCGATCTGTGCGGAAGCCTGCTCTACTGGCTCTTTGTAGCGCCATGCCGCGGCAGAGGCTGGCGCATGGGCCACACCTTTGCGCAGATCGTTCGGATCGGCGTACACGCTGTGCCCATGACCTCCCTCACTGCCCTCACCATAGGCGTGGTCCTGGCCATGCAGTCGGCCGCCCAGCTGGCCAAAATGGGAGCCACCGTTTTCGTCCCCGGCCTCGTGTCCTCCAGCCTCGTGCGCGAGCTTGCCCCCCTCGTCACCGCCGTCATCGTCATCGGCCGCAGCGGCTCGGCAGTCACGGCTGAGCTTGGCACCATGAAGGTCTCCGAAGAGATCGAGGCGCTGGAGGTCATGGCCATCTCCCCCATGTCCTGGCTCATCATCCCGCGCTTTCTCGCCATGGTCATCATGCTGCCATTGCTCACAGTATTCAGCATCTACGTAGGCCTCGCCGGCGGCTGGCTCATCGGCCATTTCTCGCTGCACATGTCCACCGCCTACTTCGTCAATCACGCGCTGCATTATGTCGCGCTTCGCGACGTCGGCATCAGCATGCTCAAAAGCAGCGTCTTCGGCGTGCTCATCGTCACCATCGCCAGCAGCATCGGCCTCAATGTCTCCGGCGGTGCCGAGGGCGTGGGGCTCGCCACCACCCGCTCCGTCGTCGTCTGCCTGCTGAGCGTCTTTATCGCCAACGCCCTCCTCACCGCCCTGTTCTTTTTCTGATGTCCACTCCTCCGCCAGATCCCGCCAGCGGCGAACCGATCATCGAGGTCGATTCGCTCGTGCGGTATTTCGGCCGGCAGAAGGTGCTCGATGGCATCAGCTTCAAAGTGTTCGCCGGAGACACCTTCGTCATCATGGGCGGCAGCGGCTGTGGCAAGAGCACTCTCCTCCGCCATCTCATCGGCACCGAAAAGCCCACCTCCGGCAGCATCAAAATCTTCGGTCAGAATATCTGCTCCATGCACCCCGACGAGATGCACAGGCTGCGCGGCCGCTACGGCATGCTCTTCCAGTCCGGCGCTCTTCTGCAGTCCCTCACTGTGGCTGAAAACGTGGCTCTGCCGCTGCAGGAGCACACCCCGCTCGACTCCGGCCTCATCGACACCGTGGTGAAAATGAAGCTGGAGCAGGTCGGCCTCACCGGCCACGGTCACAAAAAACCCTCCGAGATCAGCGGCGGCATGAAAAAACGCGCCGCCCTTGCACGCGCCCTCGCCCTGGACCCGCCTCTCGTCTTTAGCGATGAGCCCACCGCCGGCCTCGACCCCATCATGACCGCCGTCGTGGACGAGTTGACCCAGCGCCTCACGCAAAAAATCGGTGCCACTGTCGTAGTCGTCACTCACGACATGAACAGCGTCTTCCGCATCGGCACCCGCATCATCATGCTCGGCACCGGCCCCCATCAGGGCCGCATCATCGCCTCCGGCACGCCCGAAGAAATCCGCGCTCATCCAGACGCCGCCGTCCAGCAGTTCATCAATGGCGACCCTAAAGGCGGCGGCGACGACTGCGCTGGCGAAACCCTCTACCGCGACACCCTGCTGGGCCTCAATGGCACCGGCGCCTCCACCTCCTCCCAGCCATGAAAAACAAGCAAGATGCCACCGTGGCCACCTTGGTCATTCTCTGCTCCCTGATGCTGCTGGGCGCTCTCATCTTCTCCATCTCCGGAGATCCCTGGCGCAAACCCCACCTGCGCTTCTCCGTCGATTTCGCCGACGTCACCGGCATCCGCCGCAATACCAGCGTGCTCTACGCCGGAGATAAAATCGGCATGGTCGAGAGCATCGAGCATCTCGCCCCGGAGGCCCGTATCCTTCCGGGCAACACCGTGCGTGTTCACATCGAAGTTTTCAAACCCGCTCCGATTCCCGCCAAGCTCAAGATCATCGTCAGCGCCGAATCCATCCTCGGCGAAAAGCACATCGCCTTGGTTCGCCTCGACGATGAATCCGGCCTCCTCGCCGACGGCACACACCTGACCTCCTCCAGCCTCGGCAGTCTGCTGGAGGTGATGATGCCCGGCGGCGACGCCATCTTTGCCAACATCCGCGAGATCACCGCCGACCTCAAACGCATCACCAGCCCTCTAGGCCACAGCAACGCCTCCCAAAACATCTCCGACTCCCTCGCCAACATCGAGTCCTTCACTCAGCAGCTCAAAAACACCTTCGCAGGCGATGGCAAAACCCCCGGCTTTGGCCAGAAAATCAATGCCGTGGCAGACAAGCTCGAAGACACCGCCACCGGCATTCAGGAACTCGTGAAAGGCCCAAAGGACTCTCCTGAAAAAGGACTGACCAACCGCGCCGGCGCCATCCTTGCCAATCTGGAAGGCTTTTCCAAGGAGCTGAACCAGACCTTTGCCGGCACCCCTGATGGCAAGCCCGGCCTGAAGTCCCGCATCGAAGAAATCACCACCGATCTTCACAAGATTCTCGCCGGTGGCGAAAACGCCTCAGGCCCCGGCCTGGAAAAAAATCTCGACACCACCATGCGCAAGATCAACACCCTCGTGGAGGAGATGGATGCCTTCGTCGTCTGGGGCGAGTACATCACCGGCACCCTCGCGGAAAAGCCCAGCCGCCTCATCTTTGGCAGCAAGGAAAACGAGGTTCCCACCAAGGAACAGATCATCGAGCACATGCGGCGCACCAATACCCCCTACCCTGTGCGTATCAAAGAGCTCGAATCCAAGTCTAAAACTCCCGCCCCGTCTCCCATGCCCCCTGAAAACTCCTCCCCCGAGGAAAAGAAAAAAGGCCTTCTCAAGCTCTTCAAAAAGCCGTGAGCAATCCTCAGCCCATCACCTCGCGCCAGAGCGTCCTGCTCGACGTGGCACGCCGCCTCAGCAGCACCCACAATCCCGTCGAGCTGGTTGACTACATTCTCCAGCGCTCACGCGAGGTCATGGACTGCGAGGTCTGCTCCATCCTCCTGCCAGACGGCCCCAGCGAGGACCTCCTTATCCGCTCCACGCTCGACCCCATCAATGCCATGGAGGTCCGCGTCCCCAAGGGCAAAGGCATCGCCGGTGATGTCTATGCCACCAAAAAAGTCGTCAACATCGAGGACGCCCTCAGCGACCCCCGCCATTTCCGCCCCGATTCAGACAAGTCCATCCTCGTCGCACGCGCCATGGTCACCGTCCCTCTGCTGGATGGAGACCGCTGCCTCGGCGTCATGCAGGCCATCAATCCCAACCACAGCAAGGCCTTCACCGCCCAGGATGTGGAGCTTTTCGAGACCTTCGGCAGCCTGATCGCCGTCACTCTCATTCGTCTCGAATCACAAAAGAAGGCCATCACCGAGGCCGAAACCCGCCAGCAGCTCTCTCTGGCCAAAGAAATCCAAAACTCCTTCCTCTCCGCCCCTCAGGTCGAACTCGGCAGCGTGGTGGTCGAGACCTTCTACGAGCCCGCCAGCGAAGTTGGCGGCGACTTCTATTTCTGGCATCAGATCGACGACGGAAAAATCCTTCTCGGTGTCGGCGATGTCTGCGGCAAGGGCCTGCCTGCTGCGCTGGACATGGCGCGTGGCACCACCCTCATCGCCTCCACCGCGCATCTCTGTGTCTCCATGCCGCTCGCTGAGTGGGTGCAGACTCTGAACCAGCGCCTCTGCGGCGTCATGAAAGCCGGACGCTTCATCGCCATCAATGCCATGCTCGTCTGTCCTAAAAAGCGCCGCGTCTGGCTCTGCTGCGCCGGCCTTCCAGGAGCCCGGGTGTTTGACGGCACAGAGTGGAAGGAGGTCGCTGCCCCCGGAAACGCTCCCCTCGGCATCGCACGCTCAGCACGCTATGAGGCCATGTCTCTTCCTTTCAGCACCGGCCGTCAGTGGATGCTCTACACAGACGGCATCCTCGAAGTGCAAAACAGCGCTGGCGAATACTTCGAGGACAAAGCCTTCGCCAATGTCATGCAGCACTCCGGTGGCGATGACGGATTCCTCCGCCATCTCGTCTCCGAGTGGCAGTCGTTTGCACGCGGCGCCGCATACCAGGATGATGCCACGGTCCTCACGCTCACAGACCGCTCAGAGCCTCCGCCCGCTGAAATCGCCCTCACCTGCCACCCGGACACCCTGCGCCTCGTGCGCGAATTCATCGAATCATGGACTTCCTATCATGGCCTGCCGGACGAATTCACCGGTCTCCTTGTCCTGGGCTGCGATGAAGTGATGAGCAACATCTGCAAATACGCCTACTGCTCCACCAGCACTGAGCGCGCCGCCACCTGCCTCATAGGCTCACATCACGGTGCCGTGCGCATCCTCATCGAGCACTATGGCGCAGGCATCACCAATGACGATTTTCAGAAGCTGGTTTCCCCACCTTCCATTGAGTGCCGCATCGGTGGCCTGGGGCTCCATGTGATCAGCGAAATTTTCGACTCCATCGACTTCCGGCGGGAGGAGGGCAGATCCGTGATTGAGCTCATCAAAGCACCATAGTCACATCTCCCTGAAGGAGCATTCAAATTGACGCTTTTGCTTAATTTGAATAAAACGAGCGCCTAATTCCAGAAATCGAATATATGGAGGGCTCGTCAAAAATTAAAGTCTTCGCCGCAATCGGTGTTATCGCAGGCCCCTTCCTCGCTTATAATGGCTATCAGGAGCAGGAGCGTCTCGCCAGATTGGAAAAAGAGGGTGTCACAGTGGGCGGCTTTATCGAAGGTGGCGAATGGCGCAAAAGCAGACGCTCCAGCAGCTACAAGCTCGACGTCTCATTCACCCCCAAAAACGGCACACCGACCAGACAGACTTTCGACGTCAAATCCCAGTTCTTCTCCGCCCACGCCAGCGACACCGCCGTCACAGATCCGGTGGTTAAAGTGCGCTACCTCCCTTCCAGCGTCCAGGAGAGTGCCGTGATCGAAGGCGGCTCTACGGACACCACTTTCAACTACAGCTTTGGCATCGGTGCTTTCGTGGTCGGTCTTCTCACCCTGGGCATCATGTCTTTCTTCAAAGGGTGAGCTGGACCTGTTCTCGAAAAGAATGTCCGATTGAAACGGCGAGCGGAGCGCCCCCAGTGGCAAGGCAGGAGCGCCGCCTGCCATTTGAAAATTAGCAGGCAAGCGACCAACGCAGCCAATGGAGCCGCTCCGCGCCCGGCAAGGTGACAGGCTTTTCGAGAACAGGTCTGGGCTCTGCCATCCCGTGCCTTGACCATTTGCCAGAACTCCGCCATGCAATAGGCCACTGCTCATGGCCAAAATCCGCATCAAATCCGCCGGCAAAATCATCGCATGGATCATGCGCGCCATCGGCATGACTCTCCGGTGGGAAGTGCGCGATGACGCTGGCGTCTTTGATTCCTCCCGCAAAGGCTGGATCTGGTCCTTCTGGCACAACCGCATGTTCCTCATCCCCTGGCTGCATCACGAATGGTTCGCCAATGTCCCCGGAACCATTCTCACCAGCCCCAGTGGCGACGGCCAGATCATCGCCGATGTCTGCCAGAGCTTCGGCATCGAGGCCGAGCGCGGTTCCAGCTCCAAGCCCGAGAAAGGCATGAGCGCCCTCATCGCCCTGGCCGCCAAAGCCCGCGAAGGCTACGAGATCGGCATCACCCCGGATGGCCCGCGTGGCCCGCTGCACCGCGTGCAGCCCGGCATCGTCAAGCTGGCCCAGCTCACCGGCGTCCCCATCGTCCCCGTCCACCTGCACTACAGCCGCGCCATTCAGTTCAGGACTTGGGACGAGTTCCTCCTTCCCCTGCCGTTTTGCAAAGTCACCCTCGTCTTCGACAAACCGCACCACATCCCGCGCCGCATGACCGAGGAGGGGTTTGAGCAGAAGCGCCTGGCTTTGGAAGAAGTGATGCGTTTTGGAACCACCCTTGAAAATCTTCAGGCTGCCCGCTAGCCTCGCGGCATGGAAACGCTCTCAGTCCGTTGCAACCACTGCGGCGCACCGCTGCAAGTCTCCGGCACCACCCGCTTCGTCACCTGCCAGTTCTGCCAGAGCAGCCTCGAGGTGAAGCGCACCGAAAACTCCATCTTCACCGAGGAGATTGCCAAAATCGCCGAAAACACCGGCAAGATGGCTGAAAACCTGGAAGTCATTACGATCCAAAATGAGATCGAACGTCTCGACCGGGAAATGGGTGTGGCGCAGTTCTCCGCTGTGAAAAGAAGCGCCCCAGGTCCGGCTGCACGAGCCGCAGGCGTCTTGTCCGGCGTCTTTTTCACTGCCGTTTGCATTTTGATGTCCACCGGCTTCTCCAAAGCAAACGCTGGCCTTTTCATCATCGTCCCGCTTGGCATGGCATTTTTTGGAGTAGTCATCACCCTGTCCAACTTGCGCGCTGGCATTAATGAAGAAACCTCACGTGCCACTTATAGGACCCGTCGTGAGGCTCTCACACGACAGTTGGAGGTCTTGCAGCAAAAATAATGCTTCTCGCCTTCTACAAGCCCTTCGACGTCCTCTCCCAGTTCACTCAGGAGCATCCCTCTCACCGCACGCTCGCCGAGTTCGGTTTCCCGCCGGATGTTTACGCCATAGGCCGCCTCGATCGCGATTCCGAAGGCCTCCTCCTCCTCAGCGATGAGGCCCATTGGAACGACCGCCTTCTCAATCCCCGCCATGCCCACCCCCGCACCTATCACGCCCAGGTGGACGGCCAGACCACCGAAGAGGCGCTGAAAAAACTCCGCTCCGGGGTGGATCTCAAAGAATTCCGCTCCCTCCCCTGCAAAGCCAGACACCTCGATCCCGAGCCCCCTCATCCACTGCGGGATCCACCCATCCGCTTTCGCAAAAACATCCCCACCTCCTGGATCGAGCTCACCCTTACCGAGGGCAAAAACCGCCAGGTCCGCCGCATGACCGCCGCCGTCGGCTTCCCCACTCTCCGCCTCATCCGTGTCTCCATCGGCTCCCTCAAACTGTCCGATTTGGGCCTGAGCGCAGGCCATTGGCGCGAATTGACCTCCGAAGAACAGCATCGAGTCCTCCCCACCTCAAAGCACGCTTAAACGCGCTGCAGCCCTTCGGAAATCGAAAATCAAAAATCGATTGCTCGACAATCGTCAATCCTCCGGGCCTAGACGCGACGTGGACAGGCACGATTGACGATTGAATGGACCATCGATTTTTGATTTTTGAAGTTTCCCGCCTCCCCCTGTCCTCCGGAAACAACCGCCACAACTGCCAACTCCCCTCCGCCGCCCCAAATCCCTCCTTGCACACCCGCCCTGCCATGCCATTTTCCGCGCCCTTTCCCCAACCCTAGCATGGCCCTCATCGTCCAGAAATACGGCGGCACCTCCGTCGGCACCCCCGAGCGAATCCGCAATTGCGCACGCCGCATTCTGGAAACCCAGCGTGCAGGCAATCAGGTCGTCGCAGTCGTCTCCGCCATGTCCGGCGTCACGGACAATCTGATCAAGCTCGCCAAGGAAGTCTCCCCCGAGCGCGATCCCATCGAGCGCGAGATGGACGTCCTCCTCGCCACCGGAGAGCAGACCACCATCGCCCTCACCGCCATGGCCATCAATGCCCTCGGTGGCAAGGCCGTCTCCCTCACCGGCGCTCAGGCAGGCATTTCAACCGACCGCGTGCACACCAAGGCCCGCATCGTCAACATCACCCCTGACGCGGTGAAGCAGATGCTCGACGAGGGCAACATCGTCATGCTCGCCGGTTTCCAGGGCGAAACCGCCAGCGGCGAAATCACCACCTTGGGCCGTGGTGGCAGCGACCTCACCGCCATCGCCATGGCTGCTGCCATCAAGGCCGACCTCTGCCAGATCTACACCGATGTGGACGGCGTTTACACCTGCGACCCCCGCGTGGTGAAGACTGCTCAGAAGATCCAGGAGATCAGCTACGAAGAGATGCTCGAAATGGCCTCCTCCGGCTCCAAGGTGATGCAGAGCCGCAGCGTCGAGTTTGCCAACAAATTTGGTGTGCGCTTCGAAGTGCGCAACAGCATGAACAACAACCCCGGTACCATCGTGAAAGAAGAAACCCCCGGCATGGAGTCTGTCGTCGTCCGCGGCGTCAGCCTTGAGCGCAATCAGGCCAAAGTCACCATCGACGACGTCGCCGACCGTCCTGGCATCAGCGCCGCCATCTTTGGCGCCATCGCCACGGCCAACGTCACGATCGACATGATCGTTCAGAACGTCAGCTTCGATGGCATCACCGACATCTCCTTCACCCTCAGCGGGGCCGACCTCGCCAAGGCCGAGACTGTTCTCAATGCCGTCCTGCCCACCCTCGGAGACAAGGCCAAGCTCCGCACCCAGAGCAGCATCGCTAAAGTCAGCGTCGTCGGCATCGGCATGCGCAGCCACAGCGGCGTCGCCGCCAAGATGTTCAAGGCCCTCGCAGACGCCAAGATCAACATCCAGATGATCTCCACCAGCGAGATCAAGACCGCCGTCATCGTGGATGAAGCCGAAGTCGAAAACGCCGCCCGCGTCGTCCACACCGCCTTCGGCCTCGACGCCTGAAAATCATAAGTGATGCAGGCACTCCTGCCTGCAATTCGAGCGTCCCTGCGGATCCTTTTGACCAGTCTGCGTGGCCATGAGCGAGGACCTCAATCCTTACCAGCCACCGCAGGCCCCTGCCCCAACCGCGCCGCCTCGCAATCGTCTGACAGGCTGCATGCGCGGTTCCCTCGGTTGCGGTTGCTTCATTCCTTTCGTGCTGTTTTTGATCGCTGGGTTGTCTGGTGATCTCGGAGGCCCGCTTTTCTGGCCCCTCCTGGTCCTCGTGGGCACCGTTGTAGGAGCAGCTATCGGCACACTCTTCGCTCCTCGTGGAAAGAAACCATTGTAAGCCATTCCGGTCCTTTTTGTCTTTCTAAGTGGCACGCCGCGCGCTTCCTGCCACTTCCCAAAAAAACAAAACCCCAGTCCGCGCTCTCGCACGAAACTGGGGTCATGAAAAAACACCGACGCGTCAGACTACGCGCTGCGCTTCAGGTAGTACTGCTGATACACGTTTTCGTTCAGCTTCAGCTTGGAGCGGAGGCTGTCCAGAGCGGCAGGAGCGCCGGTGAACTGGATGTTGATGAAGTGGCCGGCCTCAACGTGGCGGGGGTTGAAGGGGAACTTGCGTTTGCCCATGTTGTCGATCTGCTCGAGCTTCAGACCGGACTTTTCCATGTCCTTGCTGATGGTGCTGACGAGGGAGTCAACGGTTTCTTCTTTGCCTTTGGTGTCGAGCACGATGAGTGCCTCGTATTTGCGGTTCATAGGTGGTGTGGTTTCGGGGTTTAAGATTCGGTTTGTCGGTTGAAGACATTCATGGCGGCTTCCAGCCCGCGATCAACTGCAGAAAGCACGGCGTCTGCGGCGCGCTGGATCACGGCTTGCAGTTCAGTCTGCTCTCCAGCATGAAATTTTCCCAGCACGTGTCCCACCATGCGTTCTCCGGCAGGACGACCGCCTTCGGGGGAGATGCCAACCTTCAGGCGCGGAAACTCCTGTGTGCCCAGGGAGCCGATAAGGGAGCGGATGCCATTGTGACCAGCGGCCGAGCCATTCGTGCGAAAGCGCATCCGGCCCAGCGGCAGGTCCACATCGTCGTAAACGACCAGCGTCTGCTCCGGACGGGCTTTGTAAAAATGCCCGACGGCTTGCACGGAACGGCCGCTGTCGTTCATAAACGTCAGCGGCTTGAGCAGATAGCCTCCGGAAAATTTCGCCACCATGCCTGACCAGCGCTTTTCCTCGCGGAAAGCAGCTCCCAGGCGTCGTGCGATTTCGTCCAGCACCATAAATCCGATGTTGTGGCGGGTGTCTCGGTAGTTTTCTCCGGGATTGCCGAGGCCGACAATGAGTCGCGGTACGTTTATGCCGCTGCTCGTTGAGTCCGCGCCGGAAGCCACATCGTGGAAAGGGTGCGGAGATTACTTCTTGGCGGCGGGCTTTGCAGCAGCGGCGGCGGCAGGAGCAGCAGCAGCCTTGCCAGCGGCGGCAGGAGCAGCAGCGGCGGCGGCAGGCTCGGGTTCGGCCTCCACCTTGGGCTCTTCGCACATCACGATGACCACATCACCAGCCAGGCGGGCAGTGACACCGGCAGGGAAGCTGATTTCACTGACGTGAATACCCTTGCCGACTTCGAGGTTGGTGACGTCGATCTGAATGCTCTCAGGGAGATCCTTCGGCAGGCAGCGGACTTCGATTTCGTGGTGAATGGCTTCCACCAGACCGCCCTGCTTCTGGCCCTTGGCCTCGCCGACGAGCGTCACAGGGACGTTGGCGTGAATTTCTTCGTCGGCCGCAACGGCGTGGAAGTCAATGTGGAGGATGCCACCGCGCAGATAGTCGTGCTGCACTTCCTGAACGAGAGCCAGCTGGTCTTCAGCTCCGGAAATCTTGAGGGAGACGAGGATGTTGTCAGAGGCGCTGCCTTCGAGAAGCTTGGCAAAGGTCTTGCCGTGCACCTGGATGTTGGAAGCCTTCACCTTGCGACCATAGAGGGCAGCCGGGATGTTGCCTGCTTTGCGCATGCGTTTGACGGCGCCGGTACCGGACTGGGTGCGGACTTCTGCCTGGAGATCGAGAATTTTAGCCATGGTCGTGATTCCTCAAGGGGAGGAGGTTAAGTTTTGGAAAAAGGGCGCGGAGAATACACGCCTATCCTCGCGTGTCAAACAGGGATGTGACAGACTCATTCCCGTGAATGCGGGCAATGGCCTGCGCCAGGAGGGGGGAAATGTCCAAAGCGGTCACTTTTTCCCCGGTGGCCTGGGGGGTGGAATTCGTGGCCAGAAGCTCCACGATGGGGGATTTCAGGATGCGGTTGCGCCCCTTTTCCCCCAGCACGGCATGGGACACACCAGCATAAATTTTCTTCGCTCCGTGCTTCAACAGCAGGTCGGAGGCCGCCGTCAGCGTGCCAGCTGTCTCGGTCAGGTCATCCACCAGCAGCACATTTTTGCCCGCCACGTCACCGATGACGCTGTGCGCCTCCACTTCCTCGGCGCTCACACGGTTCTTGGCCACGATCGCCATCGGAGCACCCAGGGCCTTGGCAAAAGCGTGCGTCATTTTGATGCCTCCCACGTCCGGAGACACCACCACCAGGTCGTTGATGCCACGCTCGCGGATAGCCTTCATCAGCACAGGAGCCGCATAGAGATGATCCACAGGAATGTCAAAGAAGCCCTGAATCTGCCCTGCGTGCAGGTCCACCGTCAACACGCGGTTCACGCCGGCAGCCACCAGCAGGTTGGCCACCAGCTTGGCAGTGATCGGCACCCGTGGGCGGTCTTTGCGGTCCTGGCGGGCATAGCCAAAAAAGGGCAGCACGGCGGTGATGCGGGAGGCGCTGGCGCGGCGCACAGCGTCCACCATGATCAGCAGTTCCATCAGGTTCTGGTTCGTCGGCGGGCAGGTCGGCTGCACGATGAAGACGTCGCCACCGCGGATGTTTTCATGGATCTGCACAAAAGTCTCGCCGTCCGGAAACGTGGTCAGCTCAGCGGCGCAAAGATCAATGTTCAGGTTTTTGGCAATCGACTGCGCCAGCGTCGGGTGCGCGGAGCCGCTCAGGATCTTCAGACTTTCATTCATGGGGCGCGGAGTTAGGCGAGCCTGTCACAGAAATCAACCCATCGCGTCATTCTCTGCCTCATCATTGCTTGTGCAGCGCAGCAAGTTCTCGTACGACTGGTGGAAATTCTGCTAATTTGCGGTCCACACCTCCCAGCGCTGCCATGAGTGACTCCCCCAGCCCAGCCCCTCAGCCCCGGACCGGTGGGAGCTGGCGCTGGGAGCCGCCCAGCCCGGAGGCGCTGCAAAAAATGCTGCCCCAGTATGAGATTCACATGCTCGTCGGTCGTGGCGGCATGGGCGCAGTCTATAAAGGCACCCAGCTCAGCCTCGACCGCGCAGTAGCCATCAAGGTCCTCCCACCCGCCGTCGAGCAGCAGGACGCGGCCTTCGCGGAGCGCTTTAAAAACGAAGCCCGCCTCATGGGCCGCATGAACCACCCAGCCATCGTCGGCGTTTATGACTTCGGCAGCACCGCAGACGGCCAGCTCTATTTTGTCATGGAGTACGTGGATGGCACCGACATCCATCAGATGATCGCACGGGAAGGCAGGTTGCCTCCACAGCATGCCCTGGCCATCACCGCCCATCTCTGCGATGCCCTGGGTTACGCCCACAAGCAGGGCATCGTCCATCGCGACATCAAGCCCTCCAACGTGCTCATCGATGTCGAGGGCCGCGTCAAAGTCGCCGACTTCGGCCTGGCCAAGCTCACCAGTCAATCTCAGCACTCCAGCCTCACCCAAACCGGCATGGCCATGGGTACGCCAGACTATGTGGCACCCGAAGCCTTCACCCTAGGCCGTGTTTGAAAACCCTCAAGAGCCATATCTGAGCCAGTCGATGACGGAGGCAAACTGAATGAGGGAGAGGAAGTGGCGAGCAAGCTTGT